>JAFXEC010000023.1 GCA_017521005.1 Clostridia bacterium
CGATGCCGAAGATACTTTAAACGGGAAAATAGGGGGTCGCCAATTTTTATATATTCCTCAATAGCTCAGTCGGTAGAGCGCTCGGCTGTTAACCGATAGGTCGTTGGTTCGAGTCCAACTTGAGGAGCCAAATTAGCAGGTAGTAATACCTGCTTTTTGTTGTGTTTAGTTGACTTTTATGGTATAATCTTTGTGGTAAAACAATATGTTATTTCAATAATTTGAAAGGAGCTTGCTATGAAGAAAATTTTGGTAGTAGACTACAGCTTAAATTATGCCGAAACGCTTAAGAACTTCTTAGCGGCTTCGGATAATGTTGAGTGTACCGCATATACATTCCCCTATGCTGCGCTTAGGCACATAACGAATGATAGGGATGTGGATGTTGTAATAGCGGAATACCAAATGCCGGCAATGAACGGCTTCGAACTTGCTGACAAAATTCTTAAACTCAATCCAGATATTAGAATGATTGTTATGAATAATAAAGGGTTAGAGTTTTTACGGAAAAGACGCAAGGAGCATAAGGTATGCGGAAAGGTTGAACTTGTTGCTAAAAATGATGTAGACTTTTTTGTAAGCCTTGCAAACGAATAAAAAGAGAGGGTAACCTCTCTTTTTTGTTATTATATATACTTTTCAAATATATTTATATATAGTATAATGAAAGAGTAAATAACAGGAGGGAAGATATGGGAGAATATTTAGCATTTTTACCATTAGTAATAGCATTAATAGGAATGGGTGTGATTTTATACTTTACAGTATCATCAAGAGGAAGAAATAGCATAATGAAGAATATGATGAAAAGCAATATGGATGTACTTAAGGATATGACTACTGGAGATATGGGTGAAAGACTTAAAGATTTAAGTAAAACAGCTATAAATGTAAAGAAAGAAATTCTTACAGAGAATCAAGATGTGCTAAAAGAAATGGCAGAGATGGAAGCTGAAATAGAAAAAGGTGCTATAAGAACAAAAGCACAAGCAGTAAAAGAAGGTTTTGGGACAACCGCTACAATGTATTGCAAACATTGCGGCACTAGTATAGATAGCGATTCTAGATTTTGCAAAAAGTGTGGAAAAGCACAATAATTATAGGAGGATTTTATGGAAATTATTGTTCAAGGAAAAGGTGAAAGCAAATATACACCAAATAGAGTTATATTTAACTTAAGATTTAATTATAACGAAAGAACATATAACAGCGCATTAGAAGGTGGAGCTAATATGGTTTTTGAATATGTAGAAAAGATTCTTAAACCAAATGGTTTTACGGATACAGATATGAAAACTAACAGATTTGTAGTGCGCCAAAAAACAAAATACAACGAGAAAACAAGAAATTATGATTTTGATGGTTATACATATAATCAAGAAGCAAGCATAGAATTTGATTATGATAAAGCTAAAGTAACAAAGCTTATGGAAGAAACATCTGAACTAAAGAATCCACCATCATACGATATAGATTTTACAGTAAACGATATAAAATCATGCAAACAAGATGTTTTAACTATGGCATATAAAGATGCTGAAGAACAAGCTAATATTATTGCTTTAGCTGCTGGAAAGAAACTAGTGAGATGTGTAAAAGTAGACTTTAAGCCGTTTACAACATCATATATTTCAGAAGGATTTATGGCAGAAAGAGAAATGTGCTTATCCAAAGCTTGTTCTACTAAAGGAAGTGCAGCTGCTACAATAAATGCAGTGTTTACACCAGAAGATGTGGTAGTAAACGAAACATTATATTGTTTATGGTTAGCTGAGTAAAACTATTCAAATTATTGAAAAGCGGGTGCTACTGTGATAGAATATGTAGCACGACAGAGGTGAAGAAATGTATAGAAATTTCATAAAACCTTTTTTAGATTTTGTTATAGCATTTGTGCTGTTGTTCTTTTTATGGCCACTAATAATTATTACAATAATTATTACATATTTGGATACAGGACTGCCAATATATAACAGACTAAGAAAACGTGAAGGCAAGAATAAAAAGACGTTTACTATGTATAAGATTAGAACTAAAGTGTATCCGTGTGAGTCAAATGGATATAAAGAAAGTTATACTAAAGTAAGTAAACTAATAGATAGATTACGCTTAAATGAATTACCACAATTAATAAATGTACTTAAAGGAGATATGTCACTTGTAGGCCCAAGACCATTTATTCCAGGCGAAGAATTACCAGAGGGTGAAATAGATCCAAAGAGATATAAAATGAGACCAGGGCTAACAGGACTTGCTCAAGTTAATGGTGGAAGAACTATATCTCATAAGCAAAAATTAAGATACGATGTAGAATATTACGATAATATGAGTCTATGGTTAGATTTGAAAATTATAGTAAAAACATTATGGTTGTTAATATCTAACGACGTAGACGAATAGACTTAAAATATAGGAGAAAAAAATGCAAGAATTTATAATAGAAATCATGAATGACTGGGGATACTTTGGAATAGGAATATTAATATTAATAGAAAACCTATTTCCACCAATACCATCTGAAATAATATTATCTTTAGGTGGATTTATGACTACGCAAACAACAATGACAGTGCCACTTGTAATATTATTTGCGACAATAGGTGCAGTTGTAGGTGCATTTGCGTTATATGGAATTGGCAGATTAGTGAATAAAGATGTAATTGCTGGATGGTTAGATGGTAAAGTAGGAAAGATACTTGGATTCAAACCACAAGATGTAGAAAAAGCAAATGCATGGTTTGAAAAGAAAGGAAACATTACTGTTCTTTTCTGTAGATGTATTCCAATCGTTAGAAGCTTAATCTCAATACCAGCGGGGATGACAAAAATGAAAGTGTTACCATTTGTAACATATACAGTAATAGGTACAACAGTATGGAATACAATACTTGTTGTAGCAGGACATTTTCTAGGCGAAGCATGGCATAAAGTAGCAGATGTAGTAGATAAATTTGGAAATATTGTATTAGTTATATTAGTAATAGCAGTAGCTGCATATTTATCTTGGCATTTCTATAAAATGTTTAAGAATAAAAAGAAACAAAAAGATTTAGTAGAAAAAGCAAAATAGCATAAAATAAAAAGGAATACCAAATAGTATTCCTTTTTTTGAACAGAATGGTATAGAATTTTTCCTTGAACTTAAAAGAGATATGTAGTAGAATAAAGAAAACAGAGGTGAATATTATGAATGAACAGGAAAATAATGTAGTTGGGCAAGAACCAGTACAAGAAAATATACAAAATACAAATCCTATAGATAATACCGAAAATAACGAGCCGGGCAAATACAACTTAGGTCCAATAGAAGAACCTATTGCTAAGAAAAACACTCTGCCGCTTGTGATAGCATTAATTCTAGCGATACTTGTTATATGTGGAGCGGTAGTAGGAATGTTCGTAAAATCTTGGACGGAAGGAGAAATTAAAACACCAGAAGAATTTAAAGGCGAAACAACTGGTCAAACGGATAACAAAAAGGAAGAAGAAAATAAAGAATCAGTTAAAGATCCGTATGAAAACTTTAAGAATCTTACTTGGTCATCAACAAAATCTTCGGAAGTTACAATAAAAGATAATGAAGTGTATTATGGAGAAGTTAAATTAGATTTAGACATAGAAGGAACATATAAGGCTGTAGAGGAGGTTAAATCTATTTCTACATCTAAAGTATACTTATTAACAGAAGAAGGTGCGGTTTGGTCGTTTAATGTGTATTTCATGGTACCTGGTGGAGAGGTAGATAATGTAACAAGACATCTAGAAGATACTAAAGTTCTAGAAATGACATATAGAGATACAAACTCGATAGAAAGTATATATTTCTTAACAGAAAATGGTGAACTTTTAGATATAAATAGAATTCCATATGATAAATATGATTTCGTGGGAACAATATCAAGTATTAGCTTGTCAAAAATACCATACGATTCAAATAATTATTTATACCATTGGAATGCAAAGAAAAATGAATACGAACAAATAGTAAATAAGGCTAAGCAAAAAGTGGCTGCGACAAAAATAATAGAAACAGGAGATGTAGACGGGATATTCATACTTACGGCTAAGGGCTATCTATTTAAGTATGATGGGAGTTCAAGTACTGCAACACAATTAATGTCAAATGTTAAATCTATAGACTTTTATGAGTTTAAGGAAACACATTCATTAAATATGGTAATAACGCCAAAAGAAGGGCCAAAGATGGTTAAATATAATGTTGTTTCTGCTTATGATATAGCAAATGGAACAACAATTAGTCTAGATAGTGTAAAAGTTTTAGATCCATACGCTAAATATAAAAATGTAGTATGGGCGGATTCTCATGAGGAAATAGGTGAAGACGAGAATTACAGACAAATATACTGTGAAGGAGAAGAAGGTGTGTTTATTGTAATAGGTAAGTCACCACGTACAGTCAAGAATTTATCGCTTATCTCTGGAGAAGGCAAAAAAGCACATGTGTATAGAACAATTAATGCTTTAATAGATGCGGAAGTGACAGAAGCATATGTAATAACAGATGATGGAAAAGCATATGAAGTAAATGTGGATAACGGTGTTACAACTGAACTTACAGCATTATCCGAATACAATATAATAGATATGGCATGCATGGGCGATCGATATAAAATGATGGTTTTCTTAACAGACGCAGGAGAATTATTAACATACAACGGAAACTTTTATGATTATGAATAGAAAATAAGAGGAATGTATTTAATACATTCCTCTTGTTATGTTTATTAATACATTTATACAATGTGAGTTATAATATAAACTGTATAACTAATCCAACCACGGCACATACGCCTAGTGCAATTACTTCGCCGATTAAGCTACCTTTAATGTGGAACCAATAATTGTGGTATTCATCTACCATATCTTCAGTTCCTTTGAATACAAAATACGGATCATGACAAAACCAAATAATATCCATTACTACAGCATCATATATGTTAACGATCGTCCATAGTAAAAAACCATATCCAAATCCTTCTATAAATGTAGTGTAACCATTAACATATCTTAAAATTAAACTTATTATAACTATTATAACAATAGATGCTAAGCATTTAGCAAATACTTTATTCTTTTCTGTAGGTATTTGATCTTTATATTCTTCTAAAGATTTTACTCTTTCTTGTATTTTTGGTGGATAGTTATATAATGTTTTAATTGGCTTTCTAGACATTATATAAACCATTAGTGTAAATAATGCACATAGTGTAATTGCTTCTATAATTAATATCATAATATCCTCCTATAATATAAGTTTATTTTACTACATAGTTATTAGTTTTACCATTCTTCCTTTAGTGTAAATTATACCATCGTCTTTAAGATATTTTAACTCTCTCATCATAGCAGCTCGGTCTATGCTAAGGTAGTCTGCTAAATCTGTATACGTAAAAGGCACGTAAACGGTTTTTGAGGAACTTTTCTTAGCTAGGGTATGAAAGTATTCGAGTAGCTTATCTCGAGTGCTCCTTTTGGTTAATATTTCGATTCTCTCGTTTTGAGTATAAATTCTTTTTGCAAGGATGTCTATCATATTTTCAATAACAGTATTATGATAAGGACAATTCTTTTTACATCTATTAATAATGTGATCATAATCTACAAACATAATCTCACAATCTGTTTTTGCTTGAACAGAAATTTCACCATTGGAAAGATTAGAGAAAATGGCTCCAAATGTATCTCCTTCGCCATATTCAGCCAAGAGAGTACGAGTTCCTTTATAATCAAAACGAATAAGCTGAGCATCGCCAGATATTACAACGCCAACGGTTCCAGCGTTTTTTGTGTTAGATAAAATTGTCTGATCTTTCTTAAAAAAAATATTTCTAATATTGAAGCATTTGTAAATTTTTTGAAACTCTTGCTCTGTCAATTGTTTGAATAGGTCACAGTTTACCATAAAAAAATCACCTCTAAAATTATTTTAATAATATCACAAAAAAGTTGCATTTGCAACAGATTAAATAAAATTAAAGGGGTACAATAGCGGTGTAAGGAAACGGGGGAGGTTAATATGAAAATAGTAAAAAGAGACGGAAAAATCGTCGAATACGATGCGGAGAAAATACGTGTAGCCATTGGAAAAGCTAACGCAGAAGTACCTGAGAATCAAATGGCTTCATGCGAGGAGATAGAAGGAATAATTAAACATATTGAAGGTTTAAAGAAAAAAAGAATGTTAGTTGAAGATGTTCAAGACATTATTGAAGAAAAGTTAATGGAACTTGGTAAATTCGAACTAGCAAAAGCATATATTGTATATAGATATACAAGAGCTCTAGTTAGAAAATCTAATACAACAGATGAATCTATATTATCTTTAATTAGAAATAGCAATAAAGATGTTATGGAAGAAAACTCTAACAAAAATGCACATATAGCATCTACACAAAGAGACTTAATAGCAGGAGAAGTTTCTAAGGATTTAACAAAGAGAATGTTACTTCCAGAAAAAATTTCTAAAGCTCATGAAGATGGAATACTACATTTCCATGATGCAGACTATTTCTTACAACCAATATTTAACTGCTGCTTAATAAACATAAGCGATATGTTTGAAAATGGAACAGTAATGAACGGAAAATTAATTGAAAGTCCAAAGAGCTTCCAAGTTGCATGTACTATTATGACTCAAATAATAGCTGCAGTTGCAAGTAGCCAATATGGTGGTCAATCTGTTGAAATCAAACACTTAGGTAAATATTTAAGAAAGAGTTATGAGAAATTTAAAGCTAAATTAGAAGAAAAATATAAAGGAACTTTATCTGATGAAGCTATTGAAAATATAGTTCAAGACAGACTAAAAGATGAACTTGCAGCAGGTGTACAAACAATACAATATCAAATAAATACACTTATGACTACAAACGGACAATCTCCATTCGTAACAATATTCTTAAATCTTGAAGAAGATGATCCATACAAGAAAGAAACAGCTATGATCATTGAAGAAATATTAAGACAAAGATATCTAGGAATAAAGAATGAAAAAGGTGTATATGTAACACCAGCATTCCCTAAACTAATATATGTATTACATGAACACAATAACTTAACAGGTGGGGAATACGATTACTTAACTAAACTTGCAGTTAGATGTTCATCTAAGAGACTTTATCCAGACTACATTTCAGCTAAGAAGATGAAAGAAAACTACGAAGGTAATGTATTTAGCCCAATGGGATGCAGAAGCTTCCTAGCTCCTTGGAAAGATGAAAAAGGAAACTACAAGTTTGAAGGTAGATTTAACCAAGGTGTTGTATCACTTAACCTACCACAAATAGGAATTCTTGCTGAAGGTGATGAAGAAAAATTCTGGAGCTTAATGGATGAAAGATTAGATCTATGCTTTGAAGCATTAATGTGCAGACATCACGCTTTACTTGGAACTACATCAGACATATCTCCAGTACACTGGCAATATGGTGCAATAGCTAGACTTCAACCAGGAGAAAAGATAGATAAATTCTTAAAAGGTGGATATTCTTCAATATCTCTAGGATATATAGGAATATATGAAGTAACTAAACTTATGAAAGGTGTATCTCACACTACTCCAGAAGGTAAAGAATTTGCACTTAAAGTTATTAGAAGACTTAGAGAAGCTTGTGATACATGGAAGAAAGAAACTGGTCTAGGATTTGCATTATATGGAACACCAGCAGAAAGCTTATGTTATAGATTTGCAAGAATAGATAAAGAAAAGTTTGGAACAATTAAAGATGTAACAGATAAAGGTTACTATACAAACTCATATCACGTAGATGTTAGAGAAAAAATCGATGCTTTTGAAAAACTTGCATTTGAAAGTGAATTCCAACCAATATCTTCAGGTGGAGCAATATCTTATGTAGAAATACCTAATATTACTCACAACTTAGATGCATTAGAAGATATAGTAAGATTTATTTATGATAACATTCAATATGCAGAATTCAATACAAAATCAGATTACTGTCATTGCTGTGGATTTGATGGTGAAATCATAATAAACGATAACAACGAATGGGAATGCCCAAGTTGTGGAAACAAAGATAAGAGGAAAATGAACGTTACAAGACGTACTTGTGGATATCTAGGAGAAAACTTCTGGAATGAAGGAAAAACTAAGGAGATAAAAGCAAGAGTACTACATTTATAGGAGAAAGATTATGAAATACGCTACAATAAAGAAAATGGATATAGCTAATGGACCAGGAGTAAGAGTTTCAATATTTGTTAGTGGTTGTAGACATCATTGTAAAGGCTGCTTTAATCAAGAAGCGTGGGACTTTAACTATGGAACAGAGTTTACAGAAGATACAATAAACGAAATATTAGAGGCACTTAAGCCTAACTATATAACAGGTTTATCACTTTTAGGTGGAGAACCATTCGAAAAAGAAAACCAAGCGGCATTAGTAGAATTAACTAATAGAGTAAAGGAAGTATATCCAGATAAAACAATTTGGGCGTACTCTGGTTTCCTTTTCGATAAACAAATAAGAGATAAAATGTGTACAATGTGGGAAGAAACTCCTAAATTATTAAAGAATGTGGATATCTTAGTTGATGGGAAATTTGAAGAAGAAAACAAAGATCCAAAACTATTCTTTAGAGGTTCTTCAAACCAAAGAATTATAGATGTACAAGAGTCACTAGCACAAAATGAAGTAGTTCTTAAAGATGAAATATATCTAAAAGAACAAAATAGAAGTGTCTTTTCAAGACAAGTATAAGAGAGGTTATATGAAAGGATATAGATTAAATCCAAACAAGGAATATGTAGACAAAATAATAACAGGAACATTAAAAAAAGATGGGTATTGTCCATGCAGAGTGGAGAAGAATGAAACAACACTTTGCCCTTGCGATAAGTTTATAGAAGAAGGCATATGTTGCTGTAAACTATTTATTCCAATTGAAGATTAAAAATAAACACCGTATGAGAAAACTCATATGGTGTTTTTATTGCAAATGAGCAAAACAAGTGGTAATATAACGGTAGAAGGTGAATAATCTATGGAAAGAAACGGAAGTAAATTTATATTTTGTCCTTTTTTAGAAGGCGATATATTAGCAAAAACGACTGCTAGAGAAATAAGAAAAGAAGAACTAACTAAAATTGTACGAAGAATATTTGTAAAACATAAATTTAATAAGATAAGAGGAAAAATAATAGATTGGATGGTGGAACCGGCATAAATGAAAATATTTAGAAGCATATGTGAAAAAATAGAAGAACGAATACTTAATTGGTATTGGGGAGAAAATGTATAATGAGAATATTAAACGAATTAATAACACAAGGGTTAAGAGAAGATATAGCAAGAATGCTAAGTGATATGTTAGAGTATAAGTTTCAACAAGAAGCTATGATGAAGTATTTAATATCTATAAGAAATGAAACTGTATCAGCTGTAGATGTGGTAGAAATGGCACAAAGATTATCTGAATTAGAATGCGAAGAAGATAGTTGATATATTTTGCTTAAAATAGTATAATTTAATAGGTAAAGGTAGTCGTATAAGGGAGATTATGCATTGTTAGATGAGATTTCCGTTCGAATCGGAACACCTTTATCATAATATAAAATTAAACACCAGCTGTAATAAACAGCTGGTGTTAGTTTGTTTAAAGTCCGTTCTCAAATTCTACGACTCTTCCAGAATAACCAGAAGCAAAGATAGCTTCAACAAGCTTGAGGAGTCTTCTTTGTTCATCGTGAGTTACAATGATGTCTTCTTCACCGCGAAGGTAAGCAAATACATTCTTGTAATACTCACCCCAGTTTGCCTTTTGTACAGGCAAAGGATATTCTTTGATAGAGTCTTTGTCTCTGGGAGCCATGGTTTTGGTAATTCCTGCACCTGCGACAATCGGGACAGCATCTTTGTTTTCCCAATCGGAAACCATAACAATTTTGCCATCGCAAGACCAATTGTTAAGAACAGCAGTACCGTTTTCGCCCAGCATATACCATCTGGGAAGCTCAATGAAGTTGCTTGTGGTAACCTCAACATAGAAGGAAAGACCATCGTCGAAGATAAGGGTGGTACGGAAACCATCGTCACAATTTTCGTTTGTGACATTGGTAAGTTCGGCATACACACTCTTGATTTTTCTTGTTCCAGTCATCATAAGAGCCTGGTCAAGAAGGTGAATACCCCAGTCGTAAACCATGCCGCCGCCGTGTTCTACCTGGTTTCTCCAGTCCCCAGGAATTCCTCTGGACCCTTGAACTCTGGATTCGATTCTGTACACGTTTGAGAGAGTGTTGTCATCAAAGATTTTCTTCATCGTAAGATAATCTTCATCCCAACGTCTGTTCTGGTGTACAGTAAAGAGAAGCCCGGTTTTATTTGCGACAGCAATGATTTCTTCAAGGTCGTGTGAACACATAGTAACAGGTTTTTCACAGATAACGTTTTTGCCTGCTTCAAGTGCTCTGATTGCGATGTCTTTGTGGACATCGTTTGGAGTTGCGATAACAACAAGCTCGACATTCTCATCAGCCAAGAGCTCGAATTCATCAAGATAGAAGTGAATTCCTTTTTCTTTGGCTACAAGGTTCCGAGCAGGATTTGTGTCGTAAACTCCGATGAGCTCTGCGTACTCGCTCATTTCGCGGGTGATTTTGTTGGCGTGCCAATTACCCATGCCTCCATAACCGATAATGGCACATCCGATCTTCTTGTGTACCATATAAAAACCCTCCTAATCATAAGAATTTTTAATTAAGTTTGGTGGAATAAGTATATCACAAATAGACCTGAAATACAATTAGACAAAAATAAAACCAGAACGAATCTGGTTTTACTGTATATTTTATTTGATTTAATAATTATTTGCTTGTACTTCCGAATCCGCCAACTCTTGTACCAGTTGCGTTATCGTTGTCTACAGTAAGATATTTCTGGAATACAACTTGTCCTATTGCATCTCCTTTTTTTACTTCAATATCATGATCACTGCAGTTAAAGTATGCAAAGTAAAAATGACCATCGTTATCTGGATTACCGTAGTAATCTGCATCTATTAATCCAACACTATTTGCAAGGATGAATCCTTTTTTAGGACCGCTACTTCTATTTAATAATAGATAGCATTCATCATCTTGACAATAAGCTTTAAGCCCTGTTGGTATTAATGTTGGTTTTGAGCCAGGTGTGAATTTAGGAATCACAATATCCTCGGCCGCTTCAACATCATATCCTGCTGAATGAGCAGTTTTTCTTACTGGAAGATTAATATTCTTATCTTCCCATCCTTTAGCTATTTCAAATCCTCTTAATCTTTCCATATTATCCTCCAAATTAATTAATATGTCTTAACGCTTCGATTCTCTTTTCCGTACTTGGATGTGTGGAGAATAAATCTGAAGTTTTATCCTTGAAAGGATTAGATATATACATGTGAGCTGTAGATTTATTCGCTACTTCAAGCGGATCTGGATCTAAAGCTATCTTTTGTAATGCGCTAATTAATCCGTCTGGATTTCTAGTCATTTCTACAGCAGAAGCGTCTGCTAAGAACTCTCTTTTTCTAGATATTGCAAGTTTCATAAGTGTAGCAAATATTGGAGATAGTATTAAGAATAATATTCCTATAATAACGAATATTGGGTTCTTATTATCACTGCTGCTACTACGTCTAAAACTCCATCTAGTGAACCAATCTGAAAGTATAACTACGAATCCTACAAATATTGAAACTATTGTAGATAATAATATATCATAGTTCTTTATGTGAGATAATTCGTGAGCTATAACTCCTTCAAGTTCATATTTATCTAGTTTTTCTAGAAGACCTGTTGTAACGCATATAACTGCATTTTCAGGATTTCTTCCAGTAGCAAATGCGTTAGGACTTGCATCGTTTATAACATAAAGCTTTGGTCTTGGTAAACCAGAAGCAATACACATATTGTCTAATAAATTACTTAATAACAAATCTTGTTCTCTTGTAGCTGGTCTAGCACCATTTAGTGATAGAACTATTTTATCACAGTTGTTATAAGAAATTATGGCAGGCACTACTGCACCTACTACGGCAATTGGAATAGATAAAAAACCTAAATCCAAAGCATAGCATACAAAGTATACGCCTACCATAATAATTACAATAAACAGTGATACTATAAAGAACGAAGATCTTTTATTATCTTGTACACTTTTAAGTATCATAATTCACCTCTAGAATTGTACTCTTACATTTTTCTTTTCTTCAGCAGCTGCTTCAAAGAATGGTTGGTCTACGAATTTTCCGCCACCAGTTGTTTTAGCAACTATGCTGTTAGGGAATTTTGCAATTTCTGTATTAAACATTTGAACTGTATCGTTATAGAATTGTCTAGCGTATGCTATTTTATCTTCAGTTCCTGTTAATTCAGTTTGCATTTGTTGGAAATTAACATTTGCTTTTAATTCTGGGTAAGCTTCAGATAAAGCAAAAATGCTTTTTAAAGTTCCAGAAAGCATGTTTTCAGCTTGCGCCATTTTTTCAACATCACCATTTGCAGACATATATTGAGTTCTAGCTGCAATAACTTTTTCTAAAGTATCAGATTCGTGTTTAGCATAACCTTTAACAGTTTCTACTAAGTTTGGTATTAAATCAAATCTTCTTACTAATTGTGTGTCTATTTGTGCCCATGCATTTTTTACTCTTTGATGTAGAGATATAAATTTGTTATATACTCCAACGAACCAAAGAACTAAGGCTACAACGACAACACCAAATATAATCCATCCCATATTGAATACCTCCTAATGGTTACATTTTATCATTAAAAAAATCAAAATGCAATATATTAAGCCACACTTGTACATAATATATAAAATGCGGAATATATTAGAAATATAGCATATTTGAAACGAATTTACATATTAAAGGAATATGTGAAATGGTGTGTAATTGACAATAGACACAAAAGATAGTATAATTATATCGTACGACCATGTCGTAAGGAGGAGTTTTATTGAAAGAGGATAAACTTTACATGTTAAGAAAACTCACTGTAATGTTTACATGTATGGTGGTGTTTGTAACAGTAGGTTTAGTTGTAGTTAGCTTTCAAACAAAATCTGTAACCATAAATTATTATGGCGAAAGAATAACAGTTAATACAATGTCTAATACTGTTGAAGGAATGTTGATGCAAAACGGTATACCTATAGACGAAAAAGCTATAATATATCCAAATGTTGAAACAATCCTTAAAGATAACATGGAAATCAGAATATATTCCGAAGATGAAGTAGCTATGCTCGACATTTCGGAATATAGAGCGAGTGCAACAGTCGGTACGACTGAAAAAATAATAGAAGAAATCCAATATATAGATTATGAAAAAGTAGAGAAATCTAATGCAAATCTGTATAGAGGTACAAAAAACACATTGCAAAAAGGTGAATCTGGACAAAAAATGGTTGTGTATACTGCAAAATACGATGCAAACAACAATCTAATTTCAACAAACATAATAAGTGAAACTATACAAAAAGAGCCAGTAGACCAAGTAATAGAAGTTGGAACAAAAATAGTACCAACATCTAGATATAGTGCAGCAAGAATAACAGCAAAAGACTTAGAAGTTGATGCTGGATTCAAAAAATATGATATAAAATTATCATTAAACCTTCAAAAATTTGCATATAATATGTGTAAAAAATACAATGTACCATACTTAGTATTCTTAGGATTAATGAAGGTTGAAAGTAACTATAGAGTAGAAGCAAAGAGTAAAACAGGTTATGGTATGTGTCAAATAAACCCATCTAACCTAGCTTACTTAAAGAAAAAAATAGGAACAACAGATTTATTTGATCCATATCAAAACATCCATGCAGGTGTATATTGGTTGAGTAGATATTATAAATCATGGAAAGGTTCTGCAAGCGGTGAAGAATTAGATTTACACGCGGTTAATTCATATAACTGGGGCGAAGGTAGATATAGAAAATACTTAAAAGCAGAAAAAGGCAGAGATGCATACTCTTGGTATTATGGTAAAAGAGTATTAAAATATGCAAAACTAATAGAGAAAAATGGTGGATTATAATAATAAAAATAATTTAAGAGTGCTAAAGGCACTCTTAATTTTTAAGGAGAGATAAAAATAATGAACAGTTTAGAAATAACAAACAGAATAATGAGAACTAATAAATTGTTTGCAAAGAAATGTTTTGGACAAAACTTCCTTGTAGATGATAACATTCTTTCTGGTATTGTAGAAAACTCAAATGTTGAAGCGGACGACTTGGTAATAGAAATAGGCCCTGGTCTTGGAAATCTTACAGAGTATATATTACAAACTGGTGCGCAGGTTTTAGCATTTGAGATAGACACAGATATGATAGAAATACTAAACGGTAGATTTACAGCACATTCTAACCTTACAATTGTTAATATGGATATACTTAAGGTTAATTTAGAAGAATATATTAAAGATGTAAAAGGAAAAGTTAGAGTAATAGCAAATCTTCCATATTACATCACAACACCAATAATATTCAAACTTTTAGAATATAAAGAAAACATTGCAAGTATAACAGTAATGGTACAAAAGGAAGTGGCTGATAGAATTGCATCTAAGCCAGGCTCTAAAGAATATGGAGTCCTTACAATAAATACTAATTATCAAGCAGATGTAGAAAAGATATTTGTTGTACCAAATACATCGTTTATACCAGCGCCTAATGTAACATCTGCAGTTATTAAAATAACGCCAAACAAAGCCAAAGAACAAGAGCTAGGAATAAAAGATGGAAAGATATTTGAAGAGTTAGTAAAAAAAGCATTCTCTGAAAGAAGAAAGAAACTAGCTAATTCACTAGCAAATTGTGGATTATGTGGATTAACCAAACCAGAAATCGAAGAAATAATAAAAAATGTTGGCTTAAAAGAAACTGTTAGAGCAGAAGAAGTTAGCGTAGAAACATATGCTAAAATAGCGAATGAAATATACGAATTAAAAAAACAAGTAAATAAATAAAAAATACAGACTATATTTTAGTCTGTATTTTTGTTTTCTATATTATTTTTCGTATTCGTACCACATATTCTCTTTTTTTAGTTTGTTTACAACTTGCACATGTTCAGAATATGTTTCGGTAAAATATATCTTACCATTTTTATCTGCTACAAAGTATAAATCTTCGCCTTTGTTAGGTTCTATTGCTGCTATTATAGAAGACTTAGAAGCTGAACATATTGGTCCAACTGGAAGTTTTCCGCCCATATTAGGTCCTCTTGTGTTGTATGGATTAGATGAGTTTAGTTCTGCAACTGTTAAATCTCTATCTGCCATACTAATTTTGAAAGCATAATATGTTGTAACATCACTACCTAGAGACATTCCAGATTTAAGTCTGTTGTAGAAAACACTTGCTGTGTTTTTTCTGTTTTCGTTGTCTTTAGATGGTGGACATTCAAGTTCTACAATTGACGCCATTGTCATAATTTCGTGTATAGAATATTTGCTCTTTTGAACAATATCTTTGTAATCTTTTAGTATTTTTTCTGTTTGGTCTAACATTGTTTTAAATATTGTTTTTACACTCAAGTCGTTTTTTGAAAAATGGTATGTATTAGGAGCAAGGTAGCCTTCTAATGCATAGTATATATTTTTGTTTAATATATCTTCTGTTAAGAACCAATATTTATCAATTAAACTTTGTAAATATGTTTTGTCTTTAAGTAAATCGTAAACATCTTGTTCGGTATTATCTGTAGTTTCAGCAATTCTCTTTGCTATCCACATCATATTTTTACCTTCAACAAATGTTATTTTTACTTGTTCTTCAAAAACTTTACCCTCTTTAAGTGATTTTGCTATTGTTTCAAGATTCATATTTGGAGATAGGACATATTCTCCTGCTTGAAATCCAGATATATTGTTTAGTTTTACATATAGTTTGAAAGCTAGATCGCTAGATATAACACCAGCATCCATTAACGTTTTAGCGATTGTACTAGAGCCAGAACCCATTTCGATTGTAACATTAATGTTTTTGGCTTCATCACTCATAGGTCCTATTGCGTTAGTATACCAAATTAGTGGTACGGCAACTGCTATAACAACAAGTATAACTAAAGCTATTAGGATAGTTAATAATTTTTTCATATTGCACCTCGCAAATAGTATAACACAAAGTGTCGAATTTTGTAAATAAATATAGTTAAGTTTAAGCTTAAGTTAAAAGCTTTTTCATATCCTCTGGTAAATCACAAGTTATTTCAATCATCTCTTTGGTAACGGGATGAATAAAACGTACCTTGTATGCATGCAAAGCTTGTCTAGAGATTAAATCTGAAGCTTTACCATACAAAGTATCTCCTAAAATGCTATGTCCCAAATAACTTGTATGTACGCGTATTTGGTGCGTTCTACCTGTTTTAAGAATGCATTTAATAAGAGAGTATCCATCATATTCTTTAATTGTTTCAAATATTGTTTCGGCATATTCACTATCTTCGTCATCTGAAACACACCTTTCAATAATGCTTTCAGTTTTTCTTTTAATGTTCTTAACGAGAGTTAGAGGAGATTCTTCTAATGTTCCAGTAACTAAAGCTAGATATTCTTTATTAAATATACCAGCTTTCATTTGATGCGTAAGACATTCTTGAATGTATTCGTTTTTTGCGAAAATAACAATGCCAGAAGTATCTTTATCCAGTCTGTTAACAGGACGAATCTTCCTTTTTAATCCTATGTTTTCAAAGTAGTACTTTACCCCGTTAGAAAGTGTATCTTCAAAGTGGTTTATTGACGGATGAACGGGTGTATTTGCACCTTTGTTAATAATTAAAAAGCAATCATCTTCATAAAGAATGTCTAAGTCCATTTTGGTTGGAACTATGTTTTCGGATTCTTCTGTAAAAGAAATATCTACTGTTATAATATCTCCGCTTGCAATTTCTTTTCTTACATGTGTGGGAGTACCGTTAATGTATATTTGTTTTTCTTTTTTTAGTTTTAGTATTAATCTATCAGATAAATGAAACTCGTTTTTAAGTACATTAAAAACGGTCGTATATCCTGAAGATTCTACGTTTGTATACTCTAATTTCATAATACATAAAGTATACAAGGGGATGTGAAAATTGTCAAATAAAAGTAAATAAAAAAGATTTATAAAAGTACATATAAATCTTGCTAAATTTCTAAACATATGTGATATAATTTAATTTGTACAGATATATAATAAGAGGGATATAAATGAACAAAACAGACTATAGAAGTCTAGATATAACAGAAGAGGAAATTGGAGCAGTAAGAAGATATATATCTAATGCGCATATTAGCATGAATGCGCTTTTAGATATTGATCCGGATGTTCTTAATGCACAACAATCTAAAGGTTGGCTAATAGATTTCTCGAAAGAAGGAATAGAAAGAAACATAGAATATTTAACGAAACTTTATGCAGCAATGTACAAGTATAGTTTGCAAACGCGTGATGGTAGAACTACTGTATATAGAGGGACATCAATAAGCGAGGTAGACAAACTAAGACGTGAAGGTATGAGCGGAAGATTTTTATCTACTACAACAGATAGAGATATAGCTATGCGTTTTACTGAGTACAGAAGTGGCGCGTTATTTGCTATGTCTCTAAATGATGTACCGTATATAGATATGGATGAGTTCTTAGACGAAACGCAAGTATCTGAATCAGAGATATTGTTATCACCTTTTAGTAAAGTAGAAGGAATAGAAGCATATAGTTTCCAAGATATAGATGGAGTTACTAGATATAGCGCAAACGTAAAGAAAAAAGAATTTGCGAATATAACAGAAGAAGAAAGAAAACAATATGAAGAAAAAGTTGCAGCTTTCAACTTTGAAGAAAGCCTAGCAAGATACAAGGATTTAAGCTTTAAAGCTGAACTTATGAGCGAAAGAGTAGCTTCTTTAAGAGGTGCAAAAACTCAGGATGAACGTGAAGAATTAGCGTATATGATAGATAGACAAAGCGAACTTTTCGATGAACTAACAGAATTAAAAATGGAATTTAGTGAAGTTAAAAAGTCTATGACAGCTATTCTTGAGGATAAGTTTAGAACAGTAGAATTAGAAATAGAAAAAGGTTTAGAACAAGATAAAATAGCATTAGAAGATGAAGAGAGAAAAAGAAAAGTAGAACTAGAAAGAGGACGTAAAGAAGATTTGCTAAAAAGAGCAGACAGAACCCTTGCTAGAGTGGCTAACGCTCAAGCATATTACAGTGAGCCTGATGCAGAAGAACAAGAATTATACAAAGAAGCAGAAGACCTTGGAGTGGGAATGGACAAGCTAACAAAGGTAGATCCAGCTGTAGTAGCTAAATTTGAAGAATTAAAGAAAAATATTGAAGAAATAAAAAGGGAGATAGCAGCCATAGAATTGCCAGATAATTTATCTAAAGAAGATATGGCTGTAACAGGAAAGTTAAATGCAAAACTTAATTCGCTTTATGAAAAGTTGGCTTTAACAAACAAAGTTATGGATGAGTGTGAAAAAACAATATATGCTACAAAAGAAAAGAATAAGATGATGCTAGGTAGAGATGTAGCAACAAGACTGGGTGAAGATATAACAACTAAAGCTAAGCAAGATCTTTTAACAGAAGAACAAACATTAAGAGCAAAGAAAGATTCTTTGTGGGATAGAATAACAGGTAAATCTAAAATAAAAGCTGCGCAAATAGAGAATTTGAGACTTAGAAGAGAATATATAGAAAGAGGTGGATTAAGCACACCTAAAACTATGGAAGAGATGAGCACATATGTTGCTAAGTATAAAGAAGTGTTAGGCGAAGAAAGATTACCAGAAACACTAAAGAAAATTATGCCATCGCGCAGAGGAGATATAGTGGTAACATATGAGGAAAGAGAAAGACTAGAAGCCGCAAGACCAGGCACGTCATTAATACCGCTAAACGGATCTAAAAAACAAATATTAGCAGCTCTTGATGGACAAAATACAATGCTTAAAACATGTATTCAGGGTGTAGCTATAGAAAGCACAAGTCCACTTGATGGATTAGAAGCGGAAGTGAAAAACAGTGTAGAGAGATGTTTAGATACAGCTATATTCTATACATCAGAGCTAACAGAAGAACAAAAGAAACAAATAATTGTAGACCAAATAACATTGTAAAAGCAAGCGGGAACTAAAGGTTTAGTCCCGCTTATCTAATAAAATATACCACTTATCTTAAAGAGAGCAAATTTAATTGCAGGAGATAAATGTGAGTGTTAAAATGTAATTAAGGAGGAAGTTAAATGAGCATAAATGTACGTACAAATATTTCAAATGAATATAAAGATATTGAAGTTTGTATAAATGCACCTGAAAGAAATGAGTTAGTAGAAAGACTAGAAAAAGAATTGTCATATGTAAATAGCGAAACTCTTTCACAAGTGGTAGGCATACAAAATAACGATCTTTATATAATAAAAACTTCAAATATAATAGAATTTTTCTCAGAAGAGAAGAACAACTATTGTAGAACAAAAGATGGAACTTTTAGAATAAAAGAAAAAATGTATTATTTAGAAGAAGCGTTACCAAACAAAGAGTTCATAAGAATTTCTAATTCAGCAATAGTGAATATAAATCATGTTAAATGTTTTAATACTAGCATAATAGGAAAAATACAAGTCAAATTCAAAGATGGCACAACAGAGGATGTGTCTAAAAGAAGAACTCCTGAGATAATGAGCTTCTTAAAAGGAAGGAATGAGTAAAATGAAAGAAACTAATAAATTTAGTATAAAGAAACTATTAAAAACAATATGTATTTGGATAGCAATATGTGCAGTAGTTGCAATGACATATAACTTTATTTCAGCATTAGAAGGTGCAATAATGTTCCAAGCATTAACAGAACCTGCAGAGTACCCAGAAGGAATGATGTCATACTTTGAAAGCTTAAATACAGCATTTGAACAAAGTGTTCAAACAACAAAAGAATTTAGAGGTGAAAGTTTTCCATCAGAAGGTGCAAACTTTTATATGTATGCAGTAGCATGGCCTTCATATCAAATGGTAAGAACATTTACATTATCATTGTTAGCAGGCATAATAATTGGAACTCTTGTATATATATTGATGGTACAAAAAGCTACAAAGATGAAAGCGATACTGGAAGTAGGAATAGCATTTATACTAATAGGAGCATTTGTAGGTGCTGGATATTTATCTAACAATCTAGTATTAAAAATGGCATTAGGTGGAAATGTAGCTTTAGAAAATCCATTAATGTTTGCAGATTATACAATAACTCAAATGGTAAGTTTATATGTTTTATTAGCTCTAATATTATATGTTTTTAATATGATAAAGCAAAAAATAACAGTAATGAGATTAAACAAAGAACTAAAAAAATAACTAAAAACAGCTTGAAAATCTTGATATCACTAGAAAAGATGAGAATTTAACAAAATTCTCATCTTTTTAACAAATTGTTAAAAAGACTATTGACTTTGTTAACATAATATGCTAAAATATAAGTATGTCAAACCCCAATAGTATTAAAAATAATTTTTTAAAGGAGGTGCGATTCGTCTGACATAACGGATCGCAAAATTAGCACTATGGCAAAGGTAACATTCGCAGAGGCAAAGGCAATCACGGCAAAGGTTCTTGAAGTTTCGACTCAGAAGCCTATGGTTAAGGTCCCCCTGGACAACGTTGTATTCGATCGTCTTGGAGAGATTCCTCTCCTTGAGATGCTTATGAATCTCAACATTGTGACCAAGGAGCACATTAACGGTACCACCTATGATAAGGCGCAGTTCCAGATGGTGATGAGAATCATCAATGGTAAGCTTCTTATGAGAGGTCAGGATATGATCGAACGCCCCGACGCTTACGCTTGGAAAACAAGCAAAGTTGTCAAAGCAAAGAACAAGAAAGCTCTTGGTTTCCACTCCGTGGAAGGTGCACAGACCTATGCACAGGTATTGGCCACCATCGGTGACCAGCGCGAGCGGGATCTCTTCACAGATCTTCTCGTAAACTGGGCAAAGGACTTGCTCTTAATCCACACCGAAGCTGAGGATCGCATGGTAATCGTAGTTACAGAGGAACTTATCACCGAGTACAAGATCACCGCAGTCCCCAACAGTTACGACATCGAGTGGCCTGCTGAAGGCGCCGATGGTGTTGAACTTACACCTATCAAGGTAGGTGATGCTCTCGTTATTGAGAACTGCTCCTTCGGTCCCGCATTCTATGTGGTACAGAAAGATGAGTTTGAACTCACTCACGAAGCTAAGTAATC
>JAFXEC010000003.1 GCA_017521005.1 Clostridia bacterium
GTAAATAAAAAGAAGGACCTTGAAAAGGATCTTATGGATTACATTAAAACAAAGCTTGATGAGAAACTTCTTGAGGTTTCTTGTACAGAAGGTCTGATTCTTCACAGAGAGAAAGGTTACAAGATTCAATATACCATTTACGCTAACAAAATTGTTACAAGGAAAGATGTTATAGCGGTAATGAAAAACTGCGAAAAAGAGTTGCAGATGGAAATCCGGTACACAGTACACGACCAAGTATAATTTTCATCAAAAAGCACAGGGTAAAAACCTGTGCTTTGCTCGTTTTTTGTAGATATTTTTAATGTATATATATAAGGTAAAAAAATAATTAAAATATGGTAAAAGAAATAGCTTCAAATGTTTGCAAATTAAAGGCTTTTGTTATATAATATAGCAGATATTATGGATTAATATGGAGGAGATAAAATGAAGATTACGCATGAAGAAGTAAAACACATTGCAAAGCTTGCAAAATTAAGTCTAAGCGAGGAAGAAGTGGAAAAGTACGCTAAAGATTTAGGCGGAATTGCAGAATTTGTGGAAAAATTAAACGAAGTAGACGTAACAGGAGTAAATCCTACTGCACATGCTGTAGATAAATACAATGTATTTAGAGCAGATGAACTTAAAGATTCATATAACAGAGAAGCTATACTTAAAAACGCACCAAGCAAAGAAGCTGGCTGCATAAGTGTACCTAAGGTTGTAGAATAATAGGAGGATACTATGTACGAGAAATTAACAATACATGAATTAAGAGATAAAATAAAAAACAAAGAAGTAACAATAAAAGAAGTGGTAGATGATGTATTTAAAAGAATCGAAGCTTTAGAACCAAAGGTAGAAGCTTTTGTTACTTTAAACAAAGAATATGCATATAAAAGAGCGGAAGAATTACAAGCCAAGC
Source organism: Clostridia bacterium (assembly GCA_017521005.1). Lineage (GTDB taxonomy): Bacteria > Bacillota > Clostridia > TANB77 > CAG-465 > UMGS1649. The sequence goes on from JAFXEC010000003.1 coordinate 911, forward strand.
TAGATAATGGTGATAACATTGGTATACTTGGTGGTATCCCTGTGGCTATAAAAGACAACATGTGTATGAAAGATACATTAACTACATGTTCTTCTAAAATGCTATCTAATTTTGTTAGTCCATATAGCGGAACAGTGGTAACTAAATTAGAAGAAGCAGGAGCAATAATTGTTGGTAAAACAAATATGGATGAATTTGCAATGGGCTCTTCTACAGCAACTTCAGCACATAAGAAAACAACAAACCCTTGGGACACTGAAAGAGTTCCTGGTGGTTCATCAGGTGGTAGCGCAGCATGTGTTGCAGCAGATATGGCTATTGCATCACTTGGATCAGATACAGGTGGATCAATTCGTCAACCAGCGTCATACTGTTCAGTAGTAGGTTTAAAACCAACATACGGCTTAGTATCTAGATTTGGACTTATTGCATTCGCATCATCTCTAGATCAAATAGGACCATTTACTAAGGATGTTAGAGACTCAGCTATAATGCTTAATGCTATAGCAGGTCATGATAGTAAAGATACAACTTCTGTAGAAATAGAAGTACCAGATTATGAAAAAGCATTAGACGGTAGTGTTAAGGGATTAAAAATAGGTATACCTACAGAATTTATTAAAGATGGATTAAATCCAGAAGTTAAAAGAGCTTTCGATGAAGCTATAGAAAAGTTAAAAGAATTAGGAGCAGAAGTTAAAGAAATATCTTTAGATTATGCTAAGTATGCACTTCCTGTATACTACATCATAGCTCCAGCAGAGGCATCTTCAAACCTTGCTAGATATGATGGTATTAAATATGGATATAGAACAGCTAACTTTGATAATCTTGAAGATATATATGCTAACTCTAGAACTGAAGGTTTTGGAGATGAAGTAAAGAGAAGAATAATGCTTGGAACATACGTATTATCTTCTGGATATTACGATGCATATTACAAACGTGCTGGTCAAGTTAGAACATTAATAAAAGAAGACTTTGATAAAGCTTTCGCTGATGTTGATGTTATAGCACTTCCAACAGCTCCAAATACAACATTTAAATTTGGTGAAAAATCTAATAACCCAGTTGAAATGTACTTAGAAGATATATTCACAGTTCCTGTAAACATAGCAGGTCTTCCTGGTATATCTGTACCGTGTGGTTTTGATTCTAAGAACCTACCAATAGGTTTACAATTCATCGGTAAAGTGTTTGATGAACAAACATTATTAAAGGTGTCTTATGCTTATGAACAAAACACAGAGCATCATAAAGCTAGACCAAATATATAAATAGAATATAGGAGAAAATATGTTACAATCAAAATTAATAGGAGATACAAAAAAAGAATGGCCTAACGAAGCGACTCTAAAAAGTCACGGGTTGCTTCTAAAAGGCGGATATATAAAACAAATGGCAAGTGGAATATTTACACTTATGCCACTTGGTAAAAGAGTATCAGCTAAAATAGAAAATATAATAAGAGAAGAAATGAATAGAATAGATGCCGAAGAAGTTTTAATGCCACTTGTTGCAACTAAAAAACTTTGGGATGGTGCAGGTAGATATGATGCTATAGGTTCTGAACTTCTACGTTTCAAAGATAGAACAGGAACAGATATGGTATTATCTATGACTCACGAAGAAGCAGCAGTGTTTAGCGTATTAAACGAAGCAGCATCATATACAAAATATCCTTTCTCAATATATCAAATACAAACTAAATTTAGAGATGAAGCAAGAAGCAGAGGTGGACTAATTCGTGTAAGAGAGTTCACAATGAAAGATGCATATTCTTTCCACACTTCTGAGGAATCTTTAAACGAAGTTTATGATAAATACTACGATGCATATAACAAAATATTTGCACGCGTTGGTATTCCAGAAGTTATTGCTGTAGCATCAGATACAGGAATGATGGGTGGAAGCGGCGCTCACGAATACATGTTATTATGCGACGCTGGAGAAGACAAAATAGTTACATGTGATTCTTGTGACTATAGCGCAAACATGGATGTTGCTAAGGCAAAAGAGACCACACCTGCTACGACAGAAATGAAAGAAATAGAAGAAATACATACACCAAATGTTAAGACAATAGAAGACTTAACAAACTTCTTAAAAGTACCTGCTACAAACCTTGCAAAAGCAGTTGTATATTACAGAATAGATACAGAAGAAGTAGTTGTTGTATTTATTCGTGCAGATAAAGAAGTTAATGAAACTAAATTAAGAAATATTCTTAAAGTAGACGATGAACATCTAGTTCCAAAGGCAGAAGAAGATGATGGAATATGCTATGGATTTATAGGACCAGTAGGATTTACATCAAATATAAAGACTACATTTGTTTATGATAAATCACTAGAAAACGAAGCATCATTAATAGCTGGAGCTAATAAGAAAGATTACCATATAAGCGGTGTTAACTTCAAAAGAGATGTAAAGGTAGAAGAATTCGTAGACGTTGCAAAAGTAAGTGTAAATGACACTTGTGTTAAATGTGGTAAACCAACGCTTAAGATATCTAATGGTATAGAAGTTGGTAACATCTTTAAACTTGGTAAAAAATATACTTCTGCAATGGGTATGACATATCTAGATGAAAACGGTAAGTCTCAAACTCCAATAATGGGCTGCTATGGAATAGGTGTAGGAAGACTTATGGCTTCTGTACTTGAAGCTAAAGCAGATGAAAGAAGAGTTAATTGGCCAGCAGCTATTGCACCATTTAACATTCACATTTGTCCATTAGACTATACTAAAAATGATGAAGTTAAAGCTATAACAGATGAGCTTTATGCAAAACTTGAAGGACTTGGATATGAAGTTCTACTAGATGATAGAGCAAAGAGTGCAGGTGTTAAATTTGCAGATTCTGACCTTATAGGAGCACCAATAAGAGTAGTAGTAAGCGCACGAAATATAGAAAATTCTAAATATGAAGTTAAATGCTTAGGTGACGAAGAAGCTACACTTGTAGATATGGATAAAATATATGAATATATAGATACAAAGATGAAAGGATGGGAAGTATAAAATGAGAGAAGATTATGAAGTTATAATAGGACTTGAAGTACACGCAGAGCTTGCAACAAAAACAAAAATATACTGTTCTTGTTCAACAGAATTTGGTTCTGACCCAAATACTCACTGCTGTCCAATATGTACTGGTATGCCAGGAGTACTTCCAGTATTAAATGAAAAAGTTGTTGAGTATGCAGTAAAAATGGGTCTTGCAACAAATTGTAAAATTGCAAGATTCTCAAAACAAGATAGAAAAAATTACTTCTATCCTGACCTTCCAAAAGCATATCAAACATCACAATATGATTTACCATTGTGCTATGAAGGACACGTAGATTTTAAAGTAAACGGTGAGCCTAAAACAGTTGGTATAACAAGAATACACATAGAAGAAGATGCGGGTAAATTAATACACGATCCATATACTGGAGATACATTAGTAGACCTAAATCGTTGTGGTGTACCACTAATTGAAATAGTTTCAGAACCAGACATTCGTTCTAAAGATGAAGCTATAGAATATATGCAAACATTAAAATCTATACTAGAATATCTAGAAATCTGTGATTGTAAAATGCAAGAAGGATCTTTAAGATGTGACGTTAACCTATCTGTAAGAAAGAAAGGTGAAACTAAGTTTGGTACAAGAACTGAAACTAAGAACCTTAACTCATTTAAAGCAATTGGTAGAGCTATAGAATTTGAAATAGATAGACAAATAAAAGAACTTGAAAATGGTGGAACTATTTATCAAGAAACAAGAAGATGGGATGACGATAAGGGTATCGGTTATGCAATGAGAACTAAAGAAGATGCTCATGATTACAGATACTTCCCAGAACCAGACTTAGCTCCAATAGTTCTTTCTGATGACTATGTAAATGGAATAGAAGCAGCTCTTCCAGAAATGCCAAATGTAAGACGTGAAAGATACATAACAGAATTAGGACTTCCAGAATATGATGCAACTCAAATAACAAACTCTAAGAAAATGGCAGAGTTTTTCGATAAAGCAGTTGCTAAATGCGGAAATGCTAAACTTGTTTCTAACTGGTTAATGAGCGATGTTTCAAGAAAACTAAATGAGAGCGAAATGGAAATAGATAATATTAAATTTACAGCTGAAGATTTAGGAGACCTTATTACATTAATAGATAAAGGAACAATATCTTCTGCAATTGCTAAAAAAGTATTTGAAGATATGTTTGAAACAGGAGATGCTCCAGCTAAGATAGTAGAATCTAAAGGACTTGTTCAAATAACAGATGAATCTGCAATTAGAGATTTAGTAATTTCAGTAATAAACGAAAATGAACAATCTGTACAAGATTTTATTAATGGTAAAGATAAAGCAGTTGGATTCATAGTTGGACAAACAATGAAAGCATCTAAAGGTAAAGCAAATCCAGGAATAGTTAATAAGCTAATAATGGAAGAATTAAATAAAAGAAAAAATGGATAAAAATTTGTATAAATTAAAATAAATTACAAATAATATATTTAGACACAGAGCATTAACAATGTTGCTCTGTGTATTTTTATTGCAAAATAGCCTAAATTGTGTTAAAATAGTTAACGTAAAACCATTTTATCACAAACATAATTGTAAAGGAGAACTATGGCATGAGAATGAGTTACGAAACAAAAGAAAAAATGGCAAATCAGCGGAAAGGAAGAGTAAAGGCATATTTCAATGCTTATGGTATCGGTTCTAAGATTTATCTTATGACCGAGCGTAGTGCAAGAAATCCGGAATGGGCATATGTCCTTCAGTATCATGAACTTGACGGAGAATATTACTATGTGCTTGGAAATGCATATGGTGGAATTTTCCTTGGCAAGGTTGTATATGACGGCTGCGCCGGTGTAATCAAGCTTGCTAAGACAAGCAAGAAGTACCAAAAGAACAAGACCGTTTTTGATGGCTGGATCAGAGAAGTAAAAAACAGACGTGCAAGAGACATCAGAGATTTTTACGATTCTCACGGTAGAGTGTATCACAGAAACGGAGTAGAGTTTGTTGACCACGGAGAATATGTTGCTCTCGTGGACGAGAACGGCAAAAAGGACCTTGTAAAATTCGTGGACAAGAAAGAAGCCTTTGGAAAGTATTTCTTCATCCTTGAGCGTTCTAAGAACAATTTCGTTGTAACCAAGCTTGTTTGGTCTGACGGATATATTCGTTCAGCTCTGCTTACAGAAAATGAGTTTGAAGAACACAAGGAAGAATTTGAGGCATGGATTTTGGAAGCAAAGAAAAAAGGAGAAAAGAAAAACATCTATGGATAAGAACAAACGGATCACTGTAGCTAAAAAAAGAGCTATAGAAAGAAGAAAACAGGAGATAACAACATATTACAGTGTTTGGCATGTAGGTACCGAAATTACAATTGCTTTGGATAAGGAAAGAAAAGATCTTTCAAGATATGTTCTTGTAGGGAAAAATCAACTGGAAGACTCATATTATTTCCTTCTCTTAAGCAGATATAACAGAATATATCTTACAAAGGTTGTATACCTTGGTACAAAAGCCACTCTTTCTAAGATTGTAAAAACATCTGAGAAATATCTCAAAAACAAAGAAACTTTCGATGCTTGGATTAAAGCTGCAAGAGATGAAATCGAAGCTGAGAAAAAAGCATACTTCGATGAGGAGTACAAGAAGCATGAGCCTATTGCAGTAAGACCGTTGGTATACAAAGATGATGGAGTAACACTGTATAAATTTATGGCAAAACATAAGTTTAACGGAGAATATTACTTCGTTGTGCGTACTCAAAATCACGAATATACCATAACCAAGGTAGCATACTATGCGTTTGCAAAGCTTATTCTTCTTGATGAAAAAGAACTTGAAAGAAACAAGGCTCGCTTTGAATCTTGGATTAGAGAAGCAAAGAAAAAGCCTAAGAAGTAACCAAATCAAGAAACAAAATGAAAGCGGGAGAAATCCCGCTTTTGTTATGCTAATTAAACCATTTGAAAAATATATTATATGTGGTATAATAGTTAAGAATAATATAGTAATAAAGATATAACAATATCTTTAAATCATACCAAGAGAGGTAAATAGCATGAAATTCTTAACTAAAGATGAGAAGACAAAAGTAGCACGGTCTGGTAGAATTATTCAGTCATATACTGAAAGGAACTACGAAGGAAATCCAAAGAAATCTTATCAGGTAAAAGTGGTAAGTTATGACTTCAAACTTTACTGGGTTGAAACTATAAGAGAAGAAGGAAAGGAAACTGTAGTAGTAGACGTGTATGCTTTAGATTAAAAGAAAATACAAAGCGGGAAGAAATTTCCCGCTTTTTCGTTGTAAAAAATTCAAATATTTAAAAAAATCTCTTGCTAAATTCTAAATATATGATATACTATGTGTGTAATAAATAGTAATTGTTACTATTTAGGAGGTAATCTTGAGAAGTTCTAAACAAAGAGATTTGGTAGAGGAGATAGTAAACTCTAGCTATTGTCATCCAACTGCTGAAGAAGTTTATGAAATGTCTAAAAAGACTATTCCAAATATTTCTCTAGGTACTGTTTATCGTAATCTTAATACGTTAGTAAATGAAAAACTAATTAGAAAGATTAAGGTGGATGAATCTAAATATAGATATGACCATAATAAAGATAAACATGCGCATTTTATATGTACTAAATGTAGTAATATAATAGACATACCAGAGAATATATTAAATGTAGTGGATGAATTTAATGGAAACAAGATAATGGATGTAGATTTATCATTATCTGGAATTTGTAAGGATTGCTTAAATTAAGGAGGATATTAAAATGGATTTAAAAGGATCAAAAACAGAGGCTAATTTAATGGCAGCATTTGCTGGTGAGTCTCAAGCAAGAAACAAGTACACATACTATGCTTCTAAAGCTAAAAAAGAAGGGTATGAACAAATAGCAGCTATATTTACAGAAACTGCTGAAAACGAAAAAGAACACGCTAAAATGTGGTTCAAATTATTACATGATGGTTCAGTTCCAGATACAATGACTAACCTAAAGGATGCTGCAGAAGGCGAAAACTATGAATGGACAGATATGTATGCTTCTTTTGCTGAAACTGCAAAAGAAGAAGGATTTACAAGAATAGCATATCTTTTTGAAGCCGTTGGTAAAATAGAAAAAGAACACGAAGAAAGATACAGAAAACTTCTAGCTAATATAGAAGAAGGAAAAGTATTCGAATATGGTGAAATTAAAGTTTGGAAATGTAGAAACTGTGGACACATCCACGTAGCTCTAAAAGCTCCAGAAGTATGTCCAGTATGTGATCATCCAAAAGCATATTTTGAACTAAAAGCAGAAAATTATTAATAGATTAAGTACATACCGCAAGGTATGTGCTTTTTATTGACAAAAAAATATATAATATAGTAGAATATACTTGTAAATTTACGTAGAAGGAGAAATTTAATGAGAAACACAACATATGTTTTTGGTCACACAAGACCAGATACAGATTCGGTAGCGGCATCAATAGCATTATCTTATCTAAAGAACACAAGAGGGCATAATACAACACCAGTAATACTAGATCATTTAAACAAAGAGTCAGAGTTTGTATTAGATTATTTTAATATAAAAGAACCAGAATTCTTAAACGATGTTAAATTAAGAATTGAAGATATAGATTACTATAAAGATTGTTTTGTAGAAGACACAGACAGCATAAAAAAGGCATATGAAGAAATAATTAAACAAAGTATAACAGGTATACCAATTGTAAACAAGAGACAACAATTATTAGGTCTTATTACAATGAAGATGATAGCTCATGAGCTTATATCAGGAGACTTCACAAATCTTACAACATCATATAATAATTTACTTGAAACACTAGAAGGTAAGGAAGTTTTAAGATTTGATGATGAAATACATGGTGAAATTTATGCAGCAGCATTTAGAAGTACAACAATATTAAATTCTGTTGAGTTAAATAATAATCATATAGTTATCGTTGGAGATAGACATAGCGTTATAGAATACGCAATAGAAAATAAAGTTAAACTTTTAATAATAGTGGGTAATAGAGAAATAAAACCTAAACATTTAGAAATGGCAAAAAAGAATAATGTAAACATTATTAGTACACCACTAGATACATTCCACACAACAAAAATGATAGGACTAAGTAGTTATGTAAAAAATCTTTTAACTAGAGCAAGAATCGAAAGAATAAGAGATACAGATTATTTAGATTCATTTATGGAATTAAGTAGTAAACAAGGATATAACAATTATCCGGTTGTTAACTCTAAAAATAAATGTCTAGGTTTAATAAGGGTAACAGATATTAAACAAATAAATAGAAAGAAGGTTATTCTTGTAGACCACAATGAATTAGATCAAAGTGCGATTGGTCTTAAAGAAGCAGAAATAGTGGAAATTGTAGACCACCATAAGATAGGAGATTTAAGTACAAATGTACCTATTAACTTTAGAAATATGAATGTTGGTAGTACAAGTACAATAATATACAATATGTATTTAGAA
>JAFXEC010000024.1 GCA_017521005.1 Clostridia bacterium
ACACACACACACACACACGGGTACATTTACTAATGAAAAAACATTAGTAGCGTTTTTGCACCCTAAAATAAAGGATAAATAAGCAAAGTAACATACATAGAAATATGTGTGCTACTTTGCTTTTTTGCATGCAAAAAAAGGGGGAATGAGAAATGCAAAAGAAAGAAGGAATATCCTTAATAGTTTTAGTCATTACAATAATTGTAATGATAATATTAGCGGCGGCTGTAGTTATATCGTTGAACAATACCGGAGTAATAGATAAGGCTAGTCATGCAGTACAACTTACAGATGAAAAACAAGTACAAGATTTAGCGGCCTTAATATGGGCAGAAGCCTATTTAGATAAGGATAGAACAGAAACTCTAGAAAAAGTGGTAAAAGACAAGTTGGCAGAACAAGGTGTAACAGAGGAAAAGTGGGATATTGAAATAAGCAATACAGGAGCTACAGTAACAATTAAAAAGGAAATAACAGTTAGTGGAGAATGGTTATTAAACGATACATTGACAGAATATAGTGGAACAGATATAGAACAAACAGTAAGTTTTGTTTCTAATGGAAATACATATATAGGTATAAAAGTATCTGAAAATATTTCATATATACCATATGAAACAGCGATGAACGAATTAATGTTATTAAATTCTAGTTCGAATGATAATAACGGTTTTACGTTGTTGGCGGAAGGTTTTGTACCATCTGTATCATACAAGCCAGGGCCAGATATTATACCTGATGACAAAGAAGAAACAACTACTGAAGACACAGTAGTATACTCTTCAAATGATGGGTGGGTGGATAATAATTATAAGTCATTAGACTTTGGAACTGCTCCACAAGAAGTAACAAAAGAATTCTATAATTGGCTTAAAAATAATGCAACAAAACAATAAAATAGATTATTTAGAATATTATGAAAAGAATAAATAATATTTTTTTAAGCGGAATTCTAATGTTAGTAATTGCTTTTCTAATTATGCTTAGTCTATATGTATTTATAAATTATAAACGAGAAACAACACAATATTTAACGATAAATGAAATTTTTGACGAAGGCGTTATAAAGTACAATAATAAATATTATACTGTGAAAAAAGGGATAGATACATATCTTTTAATAGGTGCGGATGATAATGGAGGGCAAGCGGATGTTATATATATATTAGTTGCAGATAATAGTAAAAAAGAGATTTCTTTGTTAGGAATTAATAGGAATATTATGACGAAGATGGAAGCATATTTACCAACAGGGATATATATAGGTAAACGAGAAATGCAACTATGTTTAGCGCGAACATCTACATTGGGATATGTTGACGGTGATATAGCAACAATGGAAGCAGTAAGCAATTTGTTATATGGTTTAAATATTGATAATTATATTACTATATACGAAGATGGCATAGAAACAATAGGAAAAATTGTTGGCAATGTAAATATTGTTTTAAACGAGACAATTTTAGACGGCTCTTTAAAATCAGGAGAAAGTATAAGTATCGATGAAAAGAATATAGAGAAAATAATAAGAGCTAGAGACAAAACAAAAATAGGTGGTGCGCAAAAAAGATTAGAAAGAATAACAGAATATATATTTGCGGCGTATACAAAAATAACCAGTACAAAATGGATAATTAATACTGCAAAAACAGCAAGTAAATCTAATAATGATATTACTAAGGCATATAAAGAGTTAAAGCCTTTTATACGAACTAATGTAACAGATATACAAAAACAGGCTATTAAGTATTTAAAATATGATTTAAAAAAGGAAAATATATATTATATACCTCACTTGACAGCAATTGATAAAAATGGGATTTATGAAGAATGTTATTTAAAAGAGAAAGAAACAAAAGAAGTTTTATTACAAGTATTTTATAAAGAAGTTTTGTACTAATATTATAAAGTAAAAACACAGAGGTATTTTACTTCTGTGTTTTACTTTACTTTAAATACTCCATATGTGTTACTTACTGGATCTTTGTTAATAGGAAGTTTTACTGGCAATACAGTATTAACTATAAATAGTGTTGTAAGAAGTAGGAGTGCGCATATTCCTAGTTCATTTGAGTCTTTTGTAGCGTCTTGAAAATTATCGTTGTATATTCCAAGGTAGAACGTAATAAATGCTACGGTCATTCCAAGTATATATGTACCAATGTTAAATATTGTGTTATTCATACCAAGTATTTGTATTCCCATATAAAAAGAAATGATCGTTGCAAGCATTCCTAATATGTTTCCTATAAAAGCAATTAAGAATATGTTTGCTATTTTCTTTTTAGAATAGAAGTAGAAGAATATTGTAAATAACGTAAATGGTAAGAATATTAGTTTTAGATGTTCAGCCACACTTTCATTTACAGGAGTGAATAATCCTATTATTAAATTATTGTTAAAGAAATCATAGGCAAAGTGTAAAAGAAAGCCAGCTACTAAACATATTGCATATCCTATCTTAATTATATTTTTATATGTTAAATTAAACAAAAAAATCACCTGTTATATATTATGTATAACAAGTGATTTTATTATTACATTGTTTTAATTATTTCAGCTATATAGAAAAGGTATCCTTTAGTAAGGATAAAATATATGCTAACAATGTTTATTACTATCATAACAGGAATTCCTATAGTAAATAGATTATGACGTGTTTTATGTCTAAACTTATACATTCCAATATACGTACCAATTGCTCCTAAAAGAAGTGATACAACAAAGAAAGATTTTTCTCTTGTCCTATACTGATCCTTCTTAGCTTTTTGCTTATCTGAATACATCATAACAAAACCTATGATGTTTATTATTAAAAAATATATTCCAAAATATACGTATTCCATTTTTATTTACCTCTTTTTTGTTTTAGATTATATAACATATTAAAATAAATTACTAGACCTTAATTTAACATACTTAACTACTTGAAAAGTATAGTGTATTGTAATATAATATTTGCATTAGAGAGGGAGATTAAAAATGAAAAAATCAGCAAAAAATGAAAATGAATTAAAGGTAGAAGTAAACGAAGTAGCGGAAGTAAAAGAAGCTGAAGTTAAAGAAGAACTAAAGGTAGAAATAAGAGATAAGAAAGAGAAAAAAGAAAAAGTTAAAAAAGAAAAAATAAATCTACCAAACCTACTAACAGTAGTAAGAATATGTTTAGTACCAGTATTCGTAGTATTATTAGTATTAGAAGATTTATGGGTAGGATTAAGATACATAGCTTTAGGAATATTTGTTTTAGCATCATTAACTGACTGGGTTGATGGAAAAATTGCTAGAAAGAAAAATATAGTAACTAGATTTGGAAAACTTATGGATCCCTTAGCAGATAAAATATTAGTTGCATCAGGATTTATAATGTTAACAGGTTTAGGAGTTGTACCAGCTTGGGTAACAGTTTTAGTAGTATGTAGAGACTTCTTATTAAATACAATAAGAATGTTTGGTACAGAAGCAGGTGTTACAATTTCTGCTGGAATATATGGGAAAATAAAAACTGCATTCCAAATGATTACAATAACTTTAGGATTATTAGATACAAATGGGTTATTTGCATTTATGTCTACACAAGGAAGATTAATGGGATTTGGCGAATTACTACTTAATGTAGGATTTAGTATTTCATTAGTTGGAGCAGTTATATTTACAGTTTGGTCTACAATAGACTATGTAAGAAAATGTGGAAAATATATAGATATTAGAAAATAATATTTATAGGTTGTTATAAGAGGTAAAATATGAGTGATTTGTTAAATTTATTTGGCGAACCAATTGTAGAAGTAGATGATGGTAAATTAAAAGAAGCTAAGAAAGAAATAGCTAAACTTAGAAAAGAAATTAATTACCATTCCGAGCTATACTATAACCAAGACAAGCCAGAAATTTCAGATTACGAATTCGATATGTTAATGAAAAGGTTAAAAGCATTGGAGACTGAGTTTCCAATGCTTATTACAAAGTCATCGCCTACACAAAGAGTAGGTGGAGTAGCAAAAGCAGGGTTCAGCGAAGCAATGCATGCTGTTCCAATGCAAAGTTTGAATGATGTCTTTTCATATGCAGAAGTTGAAGAATTCGTAAGAAAAGTAACAGAAGAATATGGTGAGAATACAGAGTTTGTTGTTGAAACAAAAATAGACGGACTTTCTGTATCTTTAGAATATGTAGATGGTGTCCTTAAAAAAGGATCTACTCGTGGTAATGGACTAGTTGGAGAAGAAATAACAGAAAACCTTCTACAATTAGATGAAATAAATGAGAAACTAAATACAAACGATACTATAGAAGTTAGAGGCGAAGTATATCTTTCACGTGCTAGATTTGATGAATTAAATGACGAACTAGATAGGCTGGGCAAACCTTTAATGGCTAACTCTAGAAATGCTGCTGCAGGAACATTAAGACAATTAGATAGCAATGTTGTAAAACAAAGAGGATTAAGTATATTTGTATTTAATGTACAAAAGTCTGAAAAGAAGTTTGAAACACATAGTGAGTCTTTAGATTATGCAAGAAAAATTGGAATAACAACAATAGCATATTCTAAAGTGGCGGTTGGTATTGAGCAAGTATTAGAATGTATAACAGAGATAGGCAACCTTAGAGATTCGCTTCCATACGATATAGATGGAGCAGTTGTTAAAGTAAATAATCTTTCTCTAAGAGAAACGTTAGGTACAACAACTAAAGTACCAAAATGGGCTGTTGCATACAAGTATCCGCCAGAAGAAAAAGAAACAGTTATTGAAGAGATAAAGCTTCAAGTTGGACGTACTGGACAAGTAACACCACTTGCAATAGTAACTCCGGTAAGAGTTGCAGGTTCAACAATTTCTAAATGCACATTACACAATTTTGATTACATTAAAGAAAAAGATATACGTGTAGGAGATACAGTTAAAATTAGAAAAGCAGGAGATGTAATTCCGGAAATTGCAACAGTTGTAATGTCTAAAAGAGATAAACAACAAGAATATATAGTTCCAACAGTGTGCCCGGTTTGTGGTGAGATTTTAGAAAAAGAAGAAGGTCAAGTTGCTTTAAGATGTACTAATAGCGAATGTGGAGCTCAAACATTTAGAGCTATAGAACACTTTGCATCAAGAGAAGCTATGGATATAGATGGTCTTGGTGAAGCTATTGTAGAACAGTTAATAGACAACGGACTTGTATCTGATGTAGCAGATATATACTACTTAACTTATGAACAAGTAAAAGGATTAGATAAATTCAAAGAGAAATCTTCTAAGAATTTAATAGATGCAATAAATGAAAGCAAAAAGAATACATTAGATAAACTAATATTTGGCCTAGGAATTCGTCACATAGGAAAGAAAGCGGCAAAAGTACTTGCAGAGCATGTAGATACAATCTATGACTTTACACACATGACATCAGAAGATTTATATAGAATTGATGAAGTTGGGGAAAAGATGGCGGACAGTGTTGTGGAATTCTTCTCTAAAACTAAGACGATGGAAATAATAGACAGGCTAGATAAAGCAGGAGTAAATCTAAAAGGTATTAAAGAAGAAAAAGCATCACATAAGTTAGATGGTATGACGATAGTTGTAACTGGTTCTTTTGATGAAATATCTAGAAATGATTTATCTAAATTAATTGAATCACATTCTGGCAAGGTATCTAGTTCTGTTTCTAAGAAAACAAGCCTAGTTATAGCAGGAGAAAATGCAGGTTCTAAATTAGATAAGGCAAATGAACTGGGTGTAGAGATAGTAGACTATACAGAGTTTAAGAATAGATACGGGATATAATTAATATACATATTAAGAATTGAAAATAAAGCATCTAAATATAGAAATATATTTAGATGCTTTTTATATAATTTTTTGTAGATTTTAGTCAAAACCTGACGAACGATTTTTCTTGCAATTACTAGACTTAAGAGATATAATATCTTTACTTTAGCTCCAATATAATTTGTTCTAATATAAAATTAATTCAAGTATTTTTATTTCAACTTTTTTAATTCAAGTAATTTTAATCTAAAATGTTTTTATCAAAATAGGAGGTAATAGTGTGAAAGATAGAGAAGTAGAATTGCTAAGCCCTAAAATAGATGTGGTATTTCATTCGCTATTTAGGGAATCAAATAATAGACTAACTGAAGCATTTTTAACAGATGTTTTAGAAGAAAAAGTAAAAATAATAGCCAATCTAGATAGACATATGGATATAAGAGCGGCAGAAGAAAAACTGGGCGTAATGGATTTAAGAGTAGAATTAGAAGACCATACTAATTGTAATGTAGAAATACAAATAAAGAAGTATAAAGATGAATGTGATAGATTTTTGTATTATCTAGCAGATACGTACTCAAGACAATTAGAAATTGGCGAAGAATATAAAGAAATTAATAAGTGCATAAGTATAGTAATAGTGGATCATGAAATAGATGAATTAAATGGAATTAAAAAAGTAAATACAAAATGGCAAATGAGAGACAACACTACTGGTATGAAAATATTGACAAACAAATTTGAATTAATTATAATAGAATTACCAAAGGCGAAGAAATTGTATTTGGAAAATAAAGAAGATAGAATATGCCAATGGATGATGTTTTTTGATGATCCAAATTCTAAGGAGGTAGATTGTATTATGGAAAAAAATACAGGAGTTAAAGAGGCAAAAGAAGAATTAAAAAGTGTAAGCGGAGATTATGAAATAAGAAGGATTGCTGAACTAAGACAAAAATATATCCGTGACGAAAAAGCTGCTTTGGCATATGCTACTGAAGAAGGAACTAGAATAGGAATCGAACAGGGAATTAAACAAGGCGAGAAAGAAAGCAAAAAAGAAATAGCAAAAAAGCTATTAGAAAAAGGAATGGATATTAAAGAGATAGTAGAAGTAATAACATTATCTTATGATGAAGTTTCTAAATTACAATAATAAAATAAAGAAACATCTAGATACATAAGTATCTAGATGTTTTTATATCTTTAAGTATATTAATTTAAATTAATTGTTATAAAATATGCTATTGTTCCAATAACTAATATTGCTGAAGATATAAAGCAATTGTTTGAAGCTTCTTTATCATTCTTCTTGCGTAAATAAATACCAAGACCTACTAATATTACGGTAACAATAATTAGATAGTATGTAAAAATTGTTGTTATTACTTTAGATAATGTATGAATATTAGTATTATTTTTACTTGCTAAATTACGTGCGTAAGTTTGTACATCAATATTTTCTACATCATGAATAAAATAATCTAATATAACAGACACTGTGGAATTTTCGCTAGTATGTTTATAATACATAGGTTCAATTAATGAATCATAAGCTATAACAAATGGAGCAGGTCCATATACAAGTATAACAATAGCTAATATAATAAATAAATTTTTGAAAAACTTTCCCGTTTTATCCATTTTTATCACCTGGCTAGAGCATATCATATAAGGAGAAGATATGCAATAGTATAATCCTTGCAAATACACATATAAAGTGATATAATACACATGTATTGGGGTATCGCCAAGTGGTAAGGCCGCGGTCTCTGACTCCGCCATACGTGGGTTCGAATCCTACTACCCCAGCCACGGAGGAATGAAAATATGAAAGTATTATTGTTATATGCTAAAGTGGGAAATGGACATTTGAAAGCAGCGGAATCTGTTAAAGAGGTTCTAGAAAAATTAGATGATGTACAAGTAGTCTACGAAGATGGACTTGAGTATTCTTCAGCGTTAACAAACAAATTAATAGTTAAGGGATATGCGTCTGTAACTAGACGTGCTCCAAAATTATGGGGAACAATGTATAAACGTTCGGATAAAGCTGAGTTTAATACAATTGGTGAAGTTAACAAGATGGTAAATAAAGCCCTAACTATTCGTCTTAAGAAGATGATAAGAATAACTAATCCAGATATAATAATTTCAACACATCCATTTGTATCACATATGTGTGCATACTTAAAGAAAAAAGGCAAAGTAAGGGGAAATATCATAAGTATTATGACAGACTATGGTATTCATAATATGTGGCTTGAAGGCAATGAATATATAGATAGACTTATGGTTGCAACTTCTGAAATGAAGCAAGATTGTATAAGAAAATATGGTGTACCTGAGTCTAAAATAATGGTTACAGGTATTCCAGTTTCTGAAAGATTTAGTTTAGAATATGATAAAGAAGAATTAAGAAAAGAATTTAATCTTGATGAAAACAAGAAAACATTATTATTCTTTGCAGGTGGTGGCTTAGGTCTTGGTAAATCTGAAAAAATATTTGAAGATTTACTAAAAACTAACTATGATTTCCAATTAATAGCTGTAACAGGTAGAAACGAAAAACAAAAAATGAGATTTGAAAACATAGCGTCAACTTCAGGAAAGAATATAACTGTTTTAGGTTATACAAATAAAGTACCTGAACTTATGGCGATAAGTGATTTTGTAATAACTAAACCAGGTGGATTAACATCAACAGAATGTTTAGCTATGTGTAAACCTATGGTAATAATTAATCCAATACCAGGTCAAGAAGAACAAAACGCCAACTATTTTATAAACAACGGTACAGCTATAAGAACATACAAAAACGAACCAATAGAGCATGTATTAGATATAGCTATGTATAATGAACAAAGAGTAAAACAAATGGTCGAAATGTGTAAGGTAATAGGTAAACCAAATTCAACTAAGACTATCGTAGACGAAGTAATAAAAATATATAACGAGGGTAAATAATGAAAGTAGCATTTTTAACACTAGGCTGTAAAGTAAATCACTACGAGACAGACTTGTTAAAAGAGAAATTTGAAGCAGCAGGACACACTATTGTAGATTTTGAAGAATTAGCAGATGTATATGTTGTAAATTCTTGTTCTGTTACCAATATGAGCGATAGAAAAACAAGACAAATGTTATCTCGAGCTAGACACAACAATAAAGATGCAGTTATTGCAGTTTTGGGTTGTAGTGTTGAAGGAAAAAAAGAACATTTAGAGGAATTTGATGCAGATATTATTCTAGGTAATGAAGATAAATCTAATCTGTTAGAAATAGTAGAAGAATATATAAAAACAAAAAATAAGAAAACAATACTTACGGACGTTAATGCAGTTAAAAAATATCAAGATGTTGGAACTATGAAAAGCGGATATGAAATTCGTGAAGAAATTAAGATAGAAGACGGTTGCAATAACTTCTGTTCGTATTGTATAATACCATATGTAAGAGGTAGAGTTAGAAGTAGAGAATTAGACAGTATTGTTAAGGAAACGAAATCTTTAGTTAACAATGGAGTTAAAGAAATAATTTTAGTAGGTATCGAAGTTGCATCTTATGGACAAGACTTGAATGGTTTAGATTTGTTCAATGTAATAGATGAACTAGAAAAAATAGAAGGCCTTGAAAGAATTAGATTGAGTTCTATGATGCCTAGATTCTTAACTGAAGAAAATATAAAAAGATTAGCTGGATATACTAAACTATGTCCGCATTTCCATATATCTATGCAAAGTGGTAACACAGAAGTACTTAAACGTATGAATAGAAAATATGGCAAGGAACTTCTAATAGAAGTTTGTGGTAATCTAAAGAGGTATTTTAATAATCCTTATCTTGCCGCAGATGTAATTGTTGGATTCCCTGGCGAAACGAATGAAGAATTTGAAGATACAATAGATACAATAAATAAAATGGGACTTACAGAAATACATGTATTTAAATATTCAAAACGCAACTATACAAGAGCTGCGAAGATGGATAATCAAATAGATGGTGTAGTAAAAAAAGAAAGAAGTAACATTGTACTTAATTTAAGTAAAAAATTAAATAAAGAATTCTTAAATATGTATTTAGGAAAAAAAGTTAAAGTACTTTTTGAAAACTACGAGGATGGAGTCTTATTGGGGTATACAGAAAATTATATAAAGGTATGTGTCAAAGGAGATAAGAGGTTATGTGGAACAGTACAAGACGTGGTCGTACAATCACTAGAAGAAGAAAGGGTGCTGGCAGAAGTAATATAAACTTCAAGCTAGTATTATTAGCATCGCTAGTATTAGTTGTATTGGTAGGTACAATTTCTGGTATTATAGCAATATCTAATGCTATTGAGGTAAATAAAGCAAAGAATGAGTATATTTCGGGCGGAGAAATAATAGAATCTGATGCAAGTGTAGATGTTTTTGATGAAGAAGAGGAAGGTCATGAACCTGTTAAAGAATTAAAAATAACAGCACTTGGTGAGATAATGATGGGTGGAAAAGTCGGCTCAAATGTAGAATATAACTATATGAGCGCTTTTAGACATATTTCAGAATACACTAAAGATTCAGATTATACAATGGCTCATTTGGCTACAAATATAGTGGATTTACAAGAACTAGGAGAAACTAATTCCAAATATATAGTTACAACAGAAATAGATAATGCATTTAATGCTCTAGGGATAGACGGATTAAATATAGCAACAGATCATATATTAGATTTTGGAAAATCTATGTTTAATGATACTAAAAAGTTCTTGCAAGAAGATTATGATTTAATAGGGTTAAACAATTCAATAATATATGTAGAAAAAGACGGAATAAAAGTAGCAATAATTGGTGTATGTAACGAAACAATAGGAAGTGAAGCAACATATACATCAGCAGGAATAATGGTATATAACTTAAATAAAGTTAAAGCATTAATTGAAACTGCAAAAGAAAGTGCGTCGGCTGTAATTGTAATGACTCACTTAGGAAACGAAAATTCACATACAATAACAAATGGTATGAAAAACACATATAAAGCAATAATTAAGGCAGGAGCCGATGTGGTATTAGGTTCACATTCTTTAGGCGTATATCCAATTGAAATGTATAAAGGAAAACCAATCATATATAGTTTAGGATATTTAATGCATGATACAAGTTATGAAAATGGTAAAAAAGGCGGAATATTTAATTTAACATTTAACGAGCAAGGTTCTTTAAAGAAAATTGAAATAATTCCAACATATATAAATGCGAAAAAGCAAACAATTCTTATGGAAGATTACAATGCTAAAAGTACAACAACATTCCTAAAAAGTTTAGTAGGAGATCAAAAAGATTGTCACATAACAGATAATAAACTAGTTATGTATATGGAATAAATAATAGAAAAAAGAGCGAATTTAATTCGCTCTTTTTTGTTTTTTACTCTTTTAATTCGGATGTGCAATGTGCACAACGACTTGCTTCTAATGGTATTTCGCTTAAGCAGTATGGACATTTTTTAGTAGTAACTGGTTTTGGAGTTTCTTTGCGTCTAGCCTTAAAGAATACTTTAAAGAAAATAAATAAGCATAAAGCAACCATTAAAAAGTCTACTATGTTTGTTAAAAATTGACCATAGTTAATTATAGTTGCGCCAGCTTCCTTTGCGGCTTCAACAGTTTCGTATTTTACACCATCTAATGCAACAAATAAACTAGAGAAGTCTATTTTACCTGTTAGAATAGATAAAGATGGAGTTATTACATCGTTTACAAGCGAGTTTACTATTTTTGTAAATGCAGTACCTATAATAACACCTATTGCCATATCTATAACATTACCTTTAGTTGCAAATTGTTTAAATTCTGTTAGAAAGCTTTTAGATTTTTTCTCGGCTTTTTCTTTTAGTTCTTTTAATCTTTCTTGTTCTTTTTCTAAATCTATTTTTTTACTCATAATATTACCTCGTTTCTAGTGATAATATTTTACTATATTTTATATTAAAAAGCAATTGTAGATAAGTGTAGAATTTTGCTGAAAAATTTAATGACATATTTTTGTAATATAGTTGAAATATTTAGGTTTTCGTTATATAATGAAGGCGTGCAAAACAAAGGAGGAAACAATGAGAAATCTTATTAAAACATTAATAGTTTTTTCGGGGATAATTATAGGGGGATATTTAGGAACATTAGCAGCAAGTGTACCTGCTTTAAGCTTTCTTGCTTATGGAAAAGAACTTGGATTAACAAACCCATTAACATTAGATTTGAGCATTATTAAAGTTACATTTGGATTTATGATGGACTTGAATATTGCATCAATAATTGGGTTAGTTATTGCACTAATAATAGTAAAGAAAGTATAATAAATGGACAAGCTAAGTATTAAGGATATACCACTTGAGGATAGGCCATATGAAAAGTTTGAAAAGTATGGAAGCTTGATACTTACGGATGCAGAACTTTTAGCAATAGTTATTAAATCTGGTTCTAAAGAATTGAATTCAGTAGATGTAGCAAGACTACTTTTGTCTAAACACGAAAGTGGTTATGCTGGTTTTAAGTATTTAGAAGAAGCTTCATTAGAAGAGTTAATGGAAGTACAAGGTATAGGTAAAGTAAAAGCTATACAAATAAAAGCCGTACTTGAAATTGCTAAAAGGATAAATAGTAATAAATTAAACGAAACAAAAATAAAGATAACAAGTCCTAAACAGGTATATGATATGTTATCATCAGAACTTAAAGACGCTAAAGTAGAACATGTTAAGGTCATATTGTTAGATGCAAAATCACATGTTAAGTCGGTTATAACTGTGTGTATAGGTATGACAAATAAATCTATGGTTTCACCTAAAGAAATTTTAAGTGAACCAATAAAACAACTTGCGAGTTCTATTGTATTAGTGCATAATCATCCGAGTGGAGATACCACTCCAAGTAGACAGGATATATTGTTAACAAAGAAGATTATAGATTATGCAACTATTTTTGATATAACATTATTAGATCATGTAATAATTGGGGCTAATGGATATACAAGTATAAAAGAAACAAATAATTCGCTATTTATAGGAGGTAGAATATTATGAAATTGATGGCAAAAGATATTGGAATAGATTTAGGAACATCAACAACACAAATATATGTTAAAGGTGAAGGTATCGTACTTAGAGAACCAACAGTTGTTGCTATCAATGATGTAACAGGTGATGTACTAGCAGTTGGTAACGTAGCTAAAGAAATGTTAGGCAGAACACCAGATAATATTCTTGCTGTTAAACCATTAAAAGGCGGAGTTATTGCAAACTTCTATGGCACAAGAATGATGCTTGAGGAGTTTATTAAAAAATGTACAAACAAAAGTATGTTATCTAAACCAAGAGTAGTAATATGTGTTCCATCTGGAGTTACAGATGTTGAAGAAAGAGCTGTAGAAGAAACTGCACATCTTGCAGGAGCAAAAGAAGTATATGTAATGGAAGAAGCAATGGCAGCTGCTATAGGTGCTGGTATTAAAGTGGATAGCCCAGAAGGTGCTATGATAATAGATATCGGTGGTGGAGTTACAGAAGTAGCGGTTATATCTTTAGGAGGAATAGTTATTTCTAATGCTATACGTGTAGCTGGAGATGATTTAGATAAAGACATAATTGAATATGTAAAAAATAAATTTGATGTGCTTATTGGGGATAATATAGCAGAAGAAATAAAAAATACAATAGGTGCTGCTTTCTCATCAATGACGGAAGAAAGAATGCAAGTTAAAGGAAGAAACTTAACAACAGGACTTCCAGATACAATAACTGTAACAACATCAGATATAGAAGCTGCAATGAGAAGAATTTTAGAAGATATTATAAAGGTTATAAATATAACATTAGAAAAGACACCACCAGAGCTTGCGGCAGATATTATGGAAAAAGGTATCGCTATTTGTGGCGGTGGAGCATACATCAAAAATATAGATAGATATATATCAGACAGAATAGGTATTCCAGTATATATTGCAAACAATCCTTTAGAGTGCGTTGCAAGGGGTGTTGGAAGCGCGTTATCAAATATTGAGGTACTAAAGAAATCAATTAAGACTAGAAGAAAATAAGGAGCATAACTATGAATTACATGAGGGATGCCAAACTAAGAAAGAAAGAAAAGAAGAATAAACTAATGATTGGTATAATTATCGCAGTTTGCGTAATTATATCAATTTATTTACTAGCAATTCTTAAAGTTCCTTTTATGACTAAAGTTTCATCTACAGTAGTAGGATTCGTAGATGGAATAACAGGAACAGTAGCTGGTGTATTTCGTGATGGAACATCTTTCTTTGGCAATACTAAAAAGTTAAATAAAAAAATAGAAAACCTAGAAAAAGAACTTGCAGAAGCTAAACAGTTACAAGTAGAAATAGATATGTTAGAAATAGAAAATGAAGATTTAAGAGAACTTCTAAAAATAGAAGAGAATTATAGCCATTTTACTAAAGTATATGCAAATATCATTTCTAGAAACTATGAAACATGGAACGAGACATTTGTAATAAATAAAGGTTCAAAAGATGGAATAGAGATAAGACAAACTGTAATAGCAGAGCAAGGATTAGTTGGATACATTTCAGAAGTAAGCGAAACAACAAGTACTGTTACAACTATACTTGAACCAGGTACTTCTGTAAGCGTTCAAATCTCAAATATCAATAAGCTTGCTTTAATAAAAGGCGAATATAGCCTAACAGGAAGTCATACAGTAAAACTTGTAAATATACCAATAGATACAGAACTTGCAGAAGGTGAGAAAGTATATACAACAGGTATAGGTGGTTTATACAAAAAAGGCATTCCAGTTGGAATAATTAAAAGTATTAAAAACAGAAAAAATGAAATAGATAGATACGCCATAGTAGAGACATTTGTAAATTTAGATTCTTTAGATATGGTAGGAATTATAGTAAAGTAGGGGAGCTTAATGTTAAAGAAGGTACTAACATACATTCTAAATATAGTATTTCTTTTAATTGTGGTAGTACTTCAATTAAAAGTCTTTAACAATATACATGTTTTTGGAACTAAGGTGAATTTAGTAGTTTGTTATGTAATAGTAACAATAATGGTTAATTCTTTTAAGAGACAAGTATATTTATCTATGCTAGCAGGAATACTTACAGACTTAGTTTTAGGGCATACACTCGCTAAGTATTTAGTAATATTTACAATGCTAAGTATAATTTTAGAAAGTATGAAAAATGTATATAAACAAGATACGCCGTTTTCTGTAGCGGTATATACAACAATAGGTGTTGCTATATTTGAAGTGTTAACATTGTTAATAAATATATTCACAGAAGGAATAACAATAGGAATAATAGCATGCGTATTTGCGGTAATAGAATCGGTTTTAATAAATATATTAGCAGCATATGTGCTGTTCTTTGTAATGGCAAAAATAAATAAAGGTATGGAGTAAAAAAGTGAAGCAAAAACTTAATATTAATTTTTTTGAAAATAGAATATTAATACTAAAAATCCTAGTAGTAATTATTGGGATTGTTTTTGCTTTGCGTTTAATAGATCTTCAAATAATAAATGGAGCAAGTTATAGAGAACAGTCTGAAAAGAAAATGTTAAGAGAAACAACAATAGAAGCGCCACGCGGAGAAATCTATGATAGAAACGGAGTAGTCTTAGCAACAAGTAAACTAGCATACGATGTTGAGATATTTAAGGTTGGGGATGAAAACTTAAACAATACACTACTTAAATTGTTAAACATTTTAGAACAAAATAAAGATGAATATACATCAGCATTCCCCATGGAAGATAATGAATTCTATAGCGATGAAGATAGAAAAAAAGTTTGTGAAACATATGATATAGACTCTAATAGTACAACAGCAGAAATATTAGACCATCTATACATTAAATATGATTTAAATAAATTAAATGTATCCAATGAGACTAAAAATAAATTGGTTGCATTAAGATATGAAATAGGAACAAATCCATTTTCGTTGTTTAGATCGGTTACTCTTGCAAAAGACGTGTCATACAACAGTATGGCGATGATAGAAGAGCTTGCAAGTGAACTCCCAGGAATAGATATAAATGTTAACTCTAAAAGATATTATCCAAATGGAACAATAGCAGCACATCTTTTAGGATATGTAAGTAAAATTAGTAGTGAAGAGTACAAAGAATTAAAAGATGAAGGATATACATATAATAGTATTATAGGTAAAATGGGAATAGAAACCACTATGGAAGCCTTCTTAAAAGGAAGCAATGGTATAAAGAGAACAGAAGTTGATGCTGAAGGTGAAATAGCAGGAGAATATATATATAAAGAAGCGGATTCTGGAAACAACGTAACTTTAACAATAGACTATAGATTGCAACAAGTAGCGGAAAAGAATCTTAAAAAGGTAATAAACAACATTAGAACTGGTGCCCCTGGTTATTCTAAAAAGTCTGATGCTACATCTGGAGTAGTTGTAGCAATAGATGTAAATAGTGCAGAAATTCTTGCAATGGCAAGTTATCCAACATTTGATCCAAATGAATTTGTATCTGGGATAAAATATAGTTCTTGGAAAAAGATTATGGCAAATACAAGCAAGCCGATGTTTAACAGAGCAATATCCGGAACATATTCACCGGGTTCAACGTTTAAGATGCTAAGTGCGCTTGCAGGATTAGATAGTGGAGTAATAACAACCGGTGAAAAGATAAAGGCAAATGGAAGATATGAATATGCTAATCATCCAATGTGTTGGGTTTATTCATATTATGGTAGAACTCATGGATGGGTAAATGTAAGTGATGCAATAAAAGTATCTTGCAACTGCTTCTTCTATGAAGTAGGAAGAAGAATGGGAATAGATAATCTAGTTAAGTACTGTCAAATGTTTGGACTTGGAAATAAAACAGGCGTAGAACTTTATGGCGAGTCTAAAGGTATGATAGCAGGAGCGGATAAAGAAATGGATTGGTATCTAGGAGATACATTGTCTGCAGTAATAGGACAATCATACAATTCATTTACGCCGGTGCAACTTGCAAATTACATAGCAACGCTTGCAAATGGTGGAACATTAAACAGAGCAACTTTAATTAAAAATGTTGTAAACGCAGAAGATGAATATGTGTCATCAGAAGATTTGTTAGCACACATAGAAAAAGTAACAGGATACAAATTTATATCTACTAGATTAGATTTAAATCAAAAACATGTTGATGCGGTAGTAGAAGGAATGAAGTCTGTTACATCAGAACAAGGTGGTACATCATATATTGTATTTAAGAATTCGGATATAGAAGTTGCCGGTAAAACAGGAACAGCTCAAGTATCTAGTGGACATCCAAATGGAGTATTTGTTGGATTTGCACCAATAGAAAATCCGCAAATTGCAGTTGTTGCAATAGTAGAACACGGAGATTCTGGTACAGCAGTTGCAAATATAGTAAAACCAATACTGGAAGAATACTTCAATATATCTAATGAAAATGTTAATAAAGAGGTAAATGAAGTATTAGTACCAAGTATTAAATACTAAGGAGAATATGTATGGAAGATTTAATTGAATTTTTAATAGAATTAGTTTTCGAGGCTGGAGTAGAAGCAAGCGAGAACAAGAAGGTGCCTAAAGCTCTAAGAGTATTATTAGCTATAATAATTATATTACTTTATTTATTGAGTGCTGGATTAATACTTCTTGTAGGAGTCTTAATGCTAGAAGAAACTATTTTAGGCGGAATTGCAATGCTTGTTTTAGGTTTAGTTATATTAGTAGCATTATTCGTAAAAATGTATAAGAAGTATGGAGAGATGAAAGCTACAACCGATTCTAAAACTAATATAAAAGAATAGATAAAAATTTATAAATCAAATAAATATAAAAGAGTGTTAACAATTAAGTTAACACTCTTTTTACTTTATATATTATTTAAATTTTGTTAATACTAAAAGGATTATTCAACAGTAACAGATTTAGCAAGATTTTTAGGTTTGTCTATATCTGCGCCTCTTAGTATAGCTGTTTCATAAGCAATTAATTGAAGAACAATAACTACTAGAAGTGACTCCAAAAATTCAGAAACTTTAGGTAGAATAACTACATCATCTAGTGAGTCTTTTATATTATCTACATTTTGATTTTCTGTAGTAATAAGTAGAGTATAGGCCCCACGAGCTTTTGTCTCTTTTAGATTGCTTATTGTTTTTTCATATAGATTGTCTACTGTAGCGATAGTTATAACAGGTGTTCCTTGATCTACAAGTGATATTGTACCGTGTTTTAATTCGCCTGCTGCATACGCTTCTGAATGTATGTAAGATATTTCTTTAAGTTTTAGAGAACCTTCCATACAACTTGCACTATCTATGCCGCGTCCAATGTATAATACATTTTCGTGAGTGTATAACTTATTTGCTATTGCTTTATACATATCTCTAGAATTAATTAAATCTTCTGCTAATGTTTCTATTTTTTCTATATCTTTATAGAATGTATCCATAACAGAATCTTCTAATAATCCTTTTTGTTTCATTATTGTAAGAGCTACATTTGTTAAAGTAGCAACTTGTGAAGAATAACCTTTTGTTGTAGCAACAGCTATTTCTGGCCCTGCATAAGTGTATATTGTTTTATCTGCTTCACGAGCGATAGAAGAACCAACAACATTAACTATAGCTAAAACATATGCACCTTGTTCTTTTGCAAGACGTAATGCAGCTAAAGTATC
>JAFXEC010000025.1 GCA_017521005.1 Clostridia bacterium
ATATACATATAATTTAATCGAAGATAAAGATATAATTGTAATTGGCCTTTCAGGAGGTCCAGATTCAATATTTCTTATTCACGCATTAAGTGCACTTAAACCTGTAATAGAAAAAGAAAAGAAAATAACATATAGACTACATGCTGCGCATATTAATCACAAAATACGTGAGGAAGCAGGATATGATGAAAATCTTGCGATGGAGTATGCAACAGCACTTGGAGTTCCATTTCATGTATTAGAAATAGATGTAGAAGCCGAAGCTAAAAAGCTTAAAATAGGCACAGAAGAATGTGGTAGACGTGTTAGATATGATTTCTTTAATAAGGTTAAAGAGGAACTAAATGCTACTAAAATTGCAGTAGCACATAATGCGGGAGATAACGCTGAAACAATAATGCTTAACTTCTTAAGAGGCGCTGGCATTCAAGGCTTAAGCGGTATGGAATATATTAATAAAGATATAATTAGACCGATATTAGACATAGACAAAAAAGATATATTAGAATATTTGGATGAAAACAAAATACCTTATGCAATAGATAAAACAAATCTTGAAAACGATTATACTCGTAACAAAGTTCGTAATGATTTGCTTAAAAAAATAGAAAAAGAATTTAATCCAAATATTATTACAGCATTAAATAGGATGGCAAAAATAAATAAACAAGATAACGAAATAATATTAAATGCGGTAGAAACTGCATATAATAATCTTGGAGTAAAAAAAGACGAAGACGAAATAGCAATAGATACAAGAAAGTTCAACGAATATTCTGATGCTATGAAATTTAGACTTGTTAGACAAATTGTTATGGATTTAACAGGTAATGTGCAAAATGTGGAAATGATACATGTTAAAGATACATGTAAGCTAATAGAAGCAAACATTACTGGTAAACAATATATATTGGGAAATAAATATAAAGTTGTAATTGTTAAAAAGAATACAGCAGTGTTTATGAAGAATGTGTAAATAAGCACACAATCATTGAACATATATACTAAATATGTTAGACTAGTAAGACAAAATGAGGAGGAACAAATTGAAAAAGACAGGATTTTTCAAAGGAGTGCTGAACTATTTACTAATAATATTAGTAGTAGTAATGTTAATCTCTGGACAAAAAGAAAATGAATCAAAGAAAATAGACTATTCTGAACTTATGACTAAGATAGAAGAACAAAAAATAGAATCTATTGAAATGTCATATGACAGAACATCAGCAGTAGTTGTATATAAAAACGATACAACAAAAAGAAATGTAACTTTAGTTTCAGCAACTGCCTTTATGGAAGCAGTAGAAGACAGAATAAAAGCAGGAGAATTTGAATTAACGGTTAAGGAACAATCAAGCATGTCTGTTATTGGCGGAATGTTACCAAATCTAATGTTGATTGGTGTTGCCGGTTTCTTACTGTTCTTTATGATGAAACAAATGGGTAATGGAAACAACAGTACATTAAACTTTGGAAAGAATAGAGCAAAACTTACAAATCCAAATGCTAAAAAAGTAACATTTGAAAATGTAGCTGGACTTAAAGAAGAAAAAGAAGAACTAGTAGAAATAGTAGACTTCTTAAAAGAACCTAAAAAGTTCAAAGAAATGGGAGCAAGAATACCAAAGGGAATACTTCTAGTAGGCGGACCTGGTACAGGTAAAACATTACTTGCTAAAGCAGTAGCTGGAGAAGCTGGCGTACCATTCTTCTCAATAAGTGGATCAGACTTCGTAGAAATGTTTGTTGGTGTTGGTGCATCACGTGTAAGAGATTTATTTGAAGAAGCTAAAAAAGTAAATCCTTGTATAGTATTCATAGATGAAATAGATGCAGTAGGACGTCAAAGAGGAGCAGGCTTAGGTGGAGGACATGATGAAAGAGAACAAACACTTAACCAACTTCTAGTTGAAATGGATGGTTTCGGAACAAACGAAAACATTATAGTAATGGCTGCAACAAACAGACCAGATATATTAGACCCAGCGCTTTTAAGACCAGGTCGTTTCGATAGACAAGTGGTAGTTGGTGAGCCAGATGTAGCAGCAAGAGAAGAAATATTAAAATTACATGCAAAAGGAAAACCATTTGTAGAAAGTGTAGATTTCAAGGTAATAGCTAAAAATACAGCAGGATTTTCAGGTGCAGACCTAGAGAACATGATAAATGAATCAGCACTTTTAGCAGCTAGAAAAAATAAAAAACAAATAGATATGATAGATGCTGAAGAAGCACTAGTAAAAGTAATGATGGGACCTGAAAAACGTAGTAAAGTAATCTCAGATAGAGATAAGAAACTTACTGCATACCATGAAGCGGGGCATGCTATAGTATCTAGATTCTTAAAGAATCATGATACAGTACATCAAATATCTATCATACCAAGAGGTATGGCTGGTGGATACACAATGTATAAACCAAACGAAGACAAATCTTATGCTTCAAAATTAGAAATGGAAGAACATATAGTATCTCTTCTAGGTGGTAGAGTAGCAGAAAAACTTGTACTTAATGATATAAGTACTGGAGCTTCAAACGATATAGAAAGAGCTTCAAAAATTGCTAGAAATATGGTAATGCGTTATGGTATGAGCGATAAACTTGGACCAATAACATTTGGAGCAAGTCAAGAAGAAGTATTCTTAGGAAGAGACTTTGGAAGTCAAAGAAACTACAGTGAAAAAGTAGCTGCAGAAATAGATGAAGAAGTTAAGAACATAGTAATTACAGCTTATGATAAAGCAGAACAATTACTAACAGATAATATGGATAAACTTCATACAACAGCAAAACTTCTATTAGAAAAAGAAAAGATTGACGCAGAAGAATTTGAAGAAATCTTTACAGGTAAAAAAGAAAAGAAAGAAGAACCTAAAGTCGAAGAAGTAAAAGAAGAAGCAAAACCAGAAGTAGTAGAAGAGAAAAAAGAAGAAGCTACTACAGAAGAAAGTAAATAAATAAAAGAGTAACAAAAGTTACTCTTTTTTTATGCTCAAAAACAACCATAAATTTACAGATATAAAATCAATGTCGAATTTTGTCACATTTTGTCAAAGTAACATACTCACACCAAAACACGATTACCAATTTCACAAACAACCAAAATGATAATTTTTAGTCATAAGAGGTTGGAGGTGAACGGTATGAGTTTCTGGGAGTGGGTACTATACATGTTACGCTAAAAAAACAATCACCTGTTGATTTTGAGGAACAATTATTATATTGATTGTTCCTCTTATTTTATATATAATATATTAAAGTTGGAGGGATTATGGATATTGATATAATAACATTATTTATAAAGATGCTAATAACAAATAATTGTATATATTATGCGTGTAATAAAATAGTAAATATGAAATGTTCTTTTAAATTGATTGCTAGATTTAGTATTATAAATTTAATATTAACAGTGACTTATGTGTATTTTAAGCCGATCATAAATAATATTTTATTGTTGCTAAGCATATATTTTATATTTGCTATATTGATAAACAAAATAACAAATAAGAGCTTTTTACAATCGTTGTTAGTGATGATAATTGCATATTCAATTTCATACATAGCATTGATATTTGGTATAATACTTGGATATATTCCATATAAAATAATATTAGGGAATAACATTGTTCTTGGAACATTATTAACATCGCTTGTTCAAAGCGCGTTAGTATTTTCCTTTTTCAAAATAAAAAGATATAAAAATGGATTTGCTTTTTTGAAAAAGAGAACGGATAATGAAATAACAGACGCTATAGTATTATATATAAGTATAACTGTTGTATTAGTTGCTGCATTAATGAGTACAATGTATGATGGTATGGCTACTATTGTTAACAATTTGCTGGCGGTATTAATTCTTCTAGGTATAACAATGTACATTATGATACAACGTACAATCACTATGCAATATAAGCATTCGTTATTACTTAAAACATTAGAAGAATATAAAGAGGAAATAGATTCTAAGGATAAAGAAATAGAAAAGCTTAGTCAAGAAAAGTTTAATACTAGTAAAATAAGACATGAATTCTATAACAGACAAAAAGCGTTAGAATTAATGGTTAAACAAAACATGAATGGGAATGTAGATAAAAACGAAGTAAGCGAAAATATATTAAATATTGTCAATGAACTTACTAATGAATATTCTAAAGAATGTGAAATTATTAAAGGGCTTAATGTATTACCAAAAACTAATATTGTAGAAATAGATAATATGTTTAAGTATATGCAAACAGAATGTGCAAAGAATAATATAGATTTTAAGTTAAATATACAAGATAGTTTGGAACCGTTAATTAATAATTACATTCCTAAAAGTAGATTAGAAACATTATTAGGTGATCATATTCGTGATGCAATTAATGCGGTAAATAAATCTGAAAAAACTAATAAAGAAATAATGGTTGTTTTAGGATTAAAAGATGGTGTATATGAAATCTGCATATTAGATAATGGTGTTGAGTTTACAATAGACACATTATTAAAATTAGGAAAAGAACAAGTTACAACAGGTGGTACTGGTATAGGCTTCTTAACTACTTTTGAAACTCTTAAGGAAACTAAAGCCAGTTTGGTTATTAGTGAATTACAAGACTTAGAATATACTAAATCTGTGGCATTTGTATTTAACAATAGATGTGAGTATGTTGTTAATTCATATAGAGCGGAAGCAATAAAAGAAAAGTGTGATAGAGAGGATATAATAATAAATAAAAATGAGGGCTAGAAATAGCTCTTTTTTCTATATAAATTTTGTTAAAATAATAAACTTTATATGTTGAAAAAAAAAAATATATATAATATAATGGATTCGTAGAAGACTATTTGAAAAAATAGGAGGAATATATGGAAAGTATACAAATGAATAAATTTGAAATAGTGGATGTTCCTGGTACAAGAACATTAGCGTTTCTTGTAGAAGAGAATGATTCAGAGTTTGTAAAGGGTGAGGTGTACTATTCTTTACAAAAACTTGATGCAACAAACAAAGAAGTTGCAGGAAGAATAGTTAAAGAATATTCTGTTATACCAGATTTTGACGGTAAACAAGATATAGTTCTATTGACTTTAACTAAGAGTAAAGCAGTACTAAGTACAGGATTATTAGACGTAAATGGATTAGTTCCAACAGAAGACAAATTAGCATTATCTTATGGAAGCCTATACAATGATTCTAATGTAGAGTACAAAGAATTTACTTATACACCAAACATGAAAAGAAGATTTGCCATAATTGACACTATAACATGTGAAGAAGTTAAACCAACTTTACATATAGACGAAGTGACTAAAGAAGTTAAAGGTATGTGCAAATTATTACCTTTAAGACCTTATGTTGTTTTAGAAATAAAAGGCAACTATAACAGAGGTGCTGTAGTAGCAACTGATGGTAAAAGATTAGAAGCTATGAGCCATGGTATGTTAAAACTACCAGAAGTTATGAAAGAAGCTCCTGTAGCTGAAGCTAATGATGTGGAAATTTCATTAGATGACGATGAAATGATAGTGTAGAAGGAGGCAAGAGTAATGGAATGGTTAGATAAACTTAAAGGCTGGTTAAAAGAACATAAGATGAAACTTATAGTTATGTTCATATTATATGCAATAATAACAGTCTGCGTAATGGGCGGACTTATGACATCTTGGTATAAAGCTTGTGAGGATCCTGCAATTGCAGATGGTATAGCAAGAATGGAAGCAACTACTGGTAAATGGGCAGAATATGCTTTTAATATCCCGGTAATAATGGAAACAGTACTTGATGGGGCTGGAAAGCAAGATGCGTTTGTAGTAGGAGCAGGTATATTATTTGCACTATGCGTAGCGTTATTTATTAAATTAATAAGCAGCGAAAGAATAAAACACGACTACCAAGGAGAAGAACATGGTTCTGGTGGTTGGAGTAAAAATGGCGAAGAATACAAGAAAAGACCAGACGGTTCATATATATTAAATAAATCTGAAGGATTTATCTTAAGTAGAAATCACTATTTAGGAACAGATCCTAAAAAAGTAAGAGTAAATAAAAACATACTAGTATTCGGTGGATCTGGTACAGGTAAAACTGCATCATACATCAAACCTAACATATTACAAAAATTAGGTTCATACGTTATAACAGACCCTAAAGGTGAGTTATATAGAGAAACATCAGGATACTTAAAAGCAAATGGTTATGATGTAAAAGTATTAGACTTAGTTGATCCTCAATTAAGTAACAGATATAATCCACTTGCACACATTAGAGATTATTCAGACGTAGATATCATCGCTCATACAATAGTTTCTGGTGGTGAAGGTGACGGTAAAGCTGCAGATCCATTCTGGGATAACACAGCAAAAATGCTACTTAAAGCATGTATTTACTATGTAATATCTGTTTTACCAGAACCTGAAAGAAACCTTTCTAGCTGTCTAAACATAGTTAGAGCAGGTGGAGCAGACGAATCTATATTTGATAGATTATTCGTTGGTGAATTAAAACCAGATCACCCAGGTAGAAAAGAATACGAGGGTATTAGAGTTGGTGCGGATAAGACAAAACAAAGTATAGCAATATCTTTAGTTTCTAAATTATCTCACTTCGACAGCCCTAACATGCAAATGTTAACAACAACAAACGATATAGACTTTGAGCAGCTTGGAGAAAAGAAAACAGCGTTATATGTTATATCTCCAGACTCTCACTCAACATATAACTATATCTTAACAATATTCTATGGACAATTATTACAAAGACTTTATGCTCTAGCAGATAGAAGCGGTGGTGCTTTACACCAACCAGTTTACCTATTACTAGACGAGTTCGCTAACATTGGTAAAATACCAGACTTTAACCAAAAACTAAGTACAAGTAGATCGAGACTTATATCTATGAGTATCATCGTACAAAGCTTAGACCAATTAGTAGACTTATATAAAGACTTACATGAAAATATCATAGCAAACTGTGATACACAATTGTTCCTAGGTTCTCAGTCTATTAAAACTTGTGAATACTTCTCAAAGAGTTTAGGTCAAACTACAATTACATTTGAAAGTAAATCAAGAAATAGAGACGAAAAGAATGAACATTCTCAAGGCTATTCATATAGCGAACAAAGACAAGGTAGAGATATCATGACAGTAGACGAATTAAAACGTTTACCTAATGATGATGAAATCATCCTTATCCGTGGACTTAGACCAATATATGCTAAAAAAGCTTGGTTCTATAAATACCACCCAGCTAGAAATGAAGCAGCTAAATATATTATGAAATCTAACGCAGATAGACCAAAACCACCTGCAGTAGAAATCAAAACTATGGATGTTCAAGAGCATATTAATAACAGATTAAAAAGAGCAAGAGAAGTAGTAGCTCAAGCTAAATCTGGTACAGATAATATGCAAATAGATACATCAGCAGCAAGCACACCAAAAGCTCCAATAACTCCAAATGTAGGAGTTCCAAAAGCTGAACCGGTTGCACCAATAAGTCCGGTAGTGCCAGATGTTGAAATAGATGTTGGACCAGCAGTTGCCCCAACACCACAACCAAAACCTGCTGCAGTTGAATTAGATCTTCAAAAGGAATTAGAAAGAAAATTTGATGAACTATTCGGCACAGCAAAAAAGAATAATGTGGAAGAATAAAATATAAATTAGTTCTAAAAACACAAACTCAAACATATATATATCTTAGGTGATATATTTTATGAAAAAGTTTGTGTTTTTTTATGCTTTTGTACTAGCTCTGCTGGTATTTACAGTTGTTTTTTATACAAACAAATTGGACAAGGAAAGTATAGGTAAAGATAATGTACAAAACATATACAAAGAAAATATTATTGAACAAAATGGTAAGCTAACCACATTAAAGGTAAAAGAAGTAAAGGATAGAATTAAACTTAAAATTTCTTCTACAGGCCAAATTAAAGAGTTAGAAACTAGCGAATACATAAAGGGTGTGTTGCCGGCTGAAATGCCGCCAGAATACCATATAGAAGCGTTAAAAGCACAAGCAATTGTAGCTAGAACATATCTATATAAAAAGATGAATAGTAATGCACATAAAGATGCAGATATTTGTGATAACCCTGCTCACTGTCAAGCATGGTATAGTTTAGACAGGTTATATGATATCTGGAAAAGAAGTAAGGGATATACAGAAGAGGAGTGCAATATGTATTTTGCAAAAGTAGAACAAGCGGTAGATTCAACAAAAGATATTGTAGTTACATATGGTGGTAAATACATAAATGCATATTTTCATGCGTGTAGTGGAGATAAGACAGAAGATGTAAGTGCAATATGGGGAAAACAGAACATACCATATCTTAAGTCTGTGGAAAGTAAAGGAGAAGAGGGATATAAAAACTATACAAGCAAAGTAAAATTAACAGTTTCGGATTTGCAGACAAAATTAAACAAAAGTAGCACAACTAAGTGTAGTATAAATAAAGATAATGAAGAAATAGTAGAAATTCTATCATATACAAATTCGGGTAGAATAGATAAAGTAAAAATAGGAGGTGTTGTATACAAAGCAGAAGAATTAAGAACATTATTAGGATTGAGGTCTACAAATTTTACAGTAAATAAAGAGGGAGAAAAGGTAATATTTAATGTAAAAGGTAATGGCCATGGAGTGGGTATGAGCCAAGTTGGAGCGGATTATTATGCAAAAATTGGATACACCTATATAGGTATAATAAAACATTATTATACTGGAGTGGATGTTACAAAAATATATGTAGAAGGAGATACGAAAGAAAATGAAATTTAATATACCAAAGATGGATAAAGTAAAAGAAGGAATAAACAATATTAAAAATAAAGTAAAAAACAAAAAGGAAAACAAGGTTAAAATACACACAAGATATTATGGACTACTTTTTTTAATGATTCTTTTAGGAGTAGTAACAGTAGCAAATAATATAAATGTATATAATACATTAAGCAAAGAAAACTATATAGAATACAAATTACCAAGTGATGTACAAACAGAAGCGAACAATGTAGAAGTGGCAAAGTACGAAACCGCTATAAGCAGTATATCAACAAATGTATCAAACATTAAAGAGGATAAAACAAGTGACACTATAGATAATGAAGAAGAGAAAAAATTAAAAAGAGTATGGCCGGTTGATGGAGAAATAATAAGAGAATATGCAAAAGACACATTAATATATTCTAAAACATTAGGTATGTGGTTAATACATACAGGTATAGACATAAAATCAGAATTAGGTGAGAATGTAAAATGTATAGCAGATGGTAAAGTAATATCTATTGAGAGTAATAATTTCTATGGTAATGTTGTTAGAATAGAGCATGAGGACGGATATATATCTGTATACTCAAATTTAGCCGAAGATAATCTTCCAAAGGTAAATCAAAAGATAAATAAAGGTGAAATAATTGGAACTATTGGAGATACAGCATATGGAGAAAGTGAAGAAGAAAGTCATCTCCATTTTGAAATAATAAAGGATGGAACAAATATAAATCCTGAAGAATT
Organism: Clostridia bacterium; assembly: GCA_017521005.1. GTDB lineage: Bacteria > Bacillota > Clostridia > TANB77 > CAG-465 > UMGS1649. The sequence continues at coordinate 9,509 of JAFXEC010000025.1, forward strand.
CTTAAATAATCAGTAATAAACAAGAATTTTAAGAATAAGATGTAATAGGTCAGGTGATATTTGTGATAGATAACGAAATAGAAGAAAGAGTAAAAACATTAGCCAGCTATATCATAGAAACGGGATGCACAGTAAGAGGAGCAGCAACAAAGTTTAATGTATCAAAATCTACTGTACACAAAGATATATCTGAACGTTTAGAAAAGATAAATCCAGCATTATGGAAAGAAGCAAAGCAAGTGTTAGAAAGAAATAAAGAAGAAAGACACATAAGAGGCGGAATGGCAACTAAAATAAAGTACGAAAGAAAAAAGGCATAAAAATAAAAGCGTTGCACACACCGTATATTTATTGTATAATATAAGTGTGAGCGAGGTTGCTTATGAAAAGGAAACAAAAAATAATAGTAACATTAGTGGCAGTTATTATGATAGTAATGATAGCATTATTATTAAATAACATAAAAACAATAGAGCCACAAAATACTACATCAAATGAAACAGAAATAGATGTAACGACTTCTAAAACTATTAAGGAACTAAATGAACATGGTTTTTATTATGACGTGCCATATGAAGATCGTTCTGAAGAAGCAGATGGAGAGATGTTTTACGTTGTGTTGAAATCAGATAATACGATTGAATTCTATGTAGAGTATCTAGATAAAAAATGTTCAATTATGTTAGATAAAGAAACAAATTGCGTATATTCAAATAACAAGGTAACACTTAGTAATGGAGTCGAGTTAACATTTAAGAACAACGGAAAAACATTAGATGCGATTGAGTGTGTATACACTTATTGCGAAGTAGAATATAGAGATGTATATTACGGCGTAAAATATTATTTCCCAGAAAGGAAAGAATATATGGTGATATCATCAGACAATACAGTAAAATTATATAAAAACATATCTGATATGCCATATTATTCTATAGCAGGAACTGAAATAGTAAAATCTTCACACATGTTAACACTAGAACAAGAAAAAATTTCTAGAAATGATTTAGAAGAAAAACTGCCATCAGAATGGTATATTGGTATTGATGGAAAAACAATAATAGATAATTTCTATGATATAGGCTACTTTGTAGAAAGTAAATAAATTGTTGCAATGCGCAACAATTTATTTTTTGTCTAGAATAGGTATATTTTCGGAGTTTCTATTGCAAATGAAACAAAAATGTAATATAATTGACACATAAAATAAGGGTATAGAAAGGGGTATTAACGTGACATTTGGACAAGACATTGCAATAGATTTAGGAACAGCTACAATACTTGTTTATGTTAGAGGCAAAGGCATAGTTTTAAGAGAACCTGCAGTTGTTGCTATAGACAAGAATACAAATGAAGTACTTGCAGTTGGACAAAATGCAAGAAAAATGTTAGGACGTACTCCTGGAAATATAGTTGCAATAAGACCACTTAAAGATGGTGTTATTTCCGACTATACAGTTACAGAAAAAATGTTAAAATACTTTATAACTAAAGTTGCAGATAAATCTATAATTTCACCACGTATCATGATATGTGTACCTTCTGGAGTAACAGAAGTTGAAAGAAAAGCAGTTATAGATGCAGCAAATCATGCAGGAGCTAGAAAGGTTTATCTTATAGAAGAACCAATTGCAGCGGCAATAGGAGCTGGAATAGATATAACTAAACCATATGGTACGATGATACTAGATATTGGTGGAGGTACTACAGATATAGCAGTAATTGCACTTGGTGGGGCGGTTAAAAGCAAATCCATAAAGGTTGCTGGAGACAAGTTTGATGAAGCAATTATCAAATATATAAAGAAAGTACACAATATAGCGATCGGAGAAAGAACAGCCGAAGAAATAAAGATAAATATCGGTTGCGTATATCCAAGAACAGTAGAAGAAAGAATGAGCATTAAAGGTAGACACTTGCTAACAGGTCTTCCAGTAGAAATAGAAATAACATCTACAGAGATGCTTGAAGCGTTAAAAGAATCTGCAAATCAAATAGTAGAAGCAGTACATAGTGTATTAGAGGTTACACCTCCAGAACTATCTGCAGATATTAGTGATAGAGGAATATATATAACTGGCGGTGGGGGACTAATTTCAGGATTAGACAAACTACTAGAAGAGAGAACAGGAATTCCAGTTATGATTGCAGAAGATGCAGTTTCATGTGTTGCTATGGGAACAGGTAAAGCGTTAAATCACATAGAATTATTAGAAACAGGAAATACAATAAAAGTAAAGAAGTTTTAGTATTAACTAAGACTTCTTTTTTCTTGACTACATGCTGCTGTATATGGTATAATTTGCCCACAAGTTAATATAGTACATGACAGATTTGTCAAAGTAAAAATATGGTATGGAGGTAGTATCATGCTTAGTAAGCGGAAAAAGAAGATGAATGAGCACAGAGACTTTGACGTCTTTGGGATTCGTTCGCAGTATTGGTCAGCAGTTGAACAATACTTGGAAAGAAGAAACAGATTATCCTTTGTAGAGGAATGGGCAGATATATGTGAAAAAACAAACGGACGGGTTAGCTATGATGAGCTTTACGAACTTTTAGGAAGAGATTTCCCGAAAGCTCCTTGGCTTGATCCGGAAAACAGGGATGCAAATATCAGAGCATTTTTTGAAATGTTAGATATTCCTTGCAAAGCTGACGAAACTCATATATATTTCCCATAAGGTCCAGTGTATACTGGGCCTTTTTTCTATGCCCTTATCTTGAGAAAACATAATAATTATGTTAAAATATTATTTGGAGTGATAAAAATGAAAAAGATGGAATTACTAGCACCAGCAGGAAGCTTAGCCAAAGCTAAAGTGGCATTTATGTATGGAGCAGATGCGGTATATGCTGGAACAGCTAAATTATCTCTAAGAAGTAGAGCGGAAATGGATTCAGACGACTTAGAAGATACAATAAAATATGCACATTCAATAGGTAAAAAAGTTTATGTGGCAATGAACATTTATGCCTATGATAAAGATTATGAAGAAATAAAAGAAGAAATAAAAAGATTAGATAGAATAAATGCAGATGCAATTATTGCAAGTGACCCTGGAGTTATAGCATGCATAAAAGAAACTGCACCTAATATGGAAATACATATTAGTACACAAGCAAATATAACAAGTGTAGAAGCAGCTAAATTCTGGTATAGTTACGGAGCTAAAAGAGTAATACTAGCACGTGAACTTTCAAGAGATAAAATAGAATATATTATGAAAAACAAACCAGCAGATTTAGAAGTTGAGATGTTTATTCATGGTGCAATTTGTTATGCATATTCTGGTAGATGCTATTTAAGTCAATATTTATCAGATAGAGGAGCGAACTGTGGAGATTGCAGTCAACCTTGTAGATGGCAATACAAATTAACAGCAGAAGAAGTAAATAAACCCGGAAGCATAATAAACATAGATTATGATGAAAAAGGAACATACATATTCTCATCTAAAGATTTATGCTTATTAAAACAGATACCAGTACTTGCAGCTATGGAAATGGATAGCTTAAAGATAGAAGGGAGACTTAAAACGGACTACTATCTAGCAACAGTTGTTAGTGCATATAGAAAAGCAATAGACGATTATTATAAGGATCCTGAAACTTGGAACTATGAAGACTACTTACCAGAACTAGAAAAGGTAAAAACAAGAGGTCTTTCAGAATTCTATTTCACTAATTCAAACAACCAAGATATTCATGATTACGATGGATTTAGTGAAAATCTAAAATATGAATATGGTGCAAAAGTATTAGAGAATCTAGGAGATAATCTATATCATGTAGAGATAAGAAATAAATTATCTGTAGGAGATTTACTAGATGTAATGGTACCTGGAGATATAACACCTCATGAATTTAACATAGAAGAACTTTATGATTCTAAAACTAGAGAAAGAATAGATACAGTAAACCCTGGAGTAAAAGGACAATCTGTAATAATTAAAGTACCATATAATATGGATGTAAACTATGTTATAAGGAGAAAGAAATAGTGGATTTAGAAAAAATATATGATAGAACGGAAATAGTTCTAGGAAAAGAAAAGCTAGAAATACTAAAAAAATCTCACGTAGTAATATGTGGAATTGGTGGAGTTGGATCATATACACTTGAAGCTTTAGCAAGAATAGGGGTAGGACATATAACTGTAGTAGATAAAGATGTTGTAGATATAACAAACATCAACAGACAAATAATTGCTACAGTGGATAATGTGGGCAACTCTAAGGTAGAAGTTGCTAAAAAACGTGTAAGTCTAATAAATCCAGCCATAAAAGTAGAGGCAGTTAAAGAATTTATTGACGAATCAAATATACCAATGTACATTACTAAAGATGTAGATTATGTAGTAGATGCAATAGATAGTACTGAGTCTAAAATTGCTTTAATAAAATATTGTAAAGAACAAGATATAAAAATAATATCTTCAATGGGAACAGCAAACAAATTAGATCCATTAAAACTTACAGTAACAGATATATCTAAAACAGAAATGTGTCCTTTAGCTAAGATAGTAAGAAAACGTCTTAAAGAGGAAGGAATAACAAAAGTTAAAGTTGTATATAGCACAGAACCAGCTGTAAAAACAAATACAACTACACTTGGTAGTGTATCTTTTGTACCATCTGTTGCAGGACTAATAATAGCTTCAGAAGTTGTAAAAGATTTAACAAGTAAATAATGACAGAAAGAATAGACATAGGTCTATTCTTTATTTTATATTGTGTTACTAACATTTTGTTAATTACAAGTTGCAAAAATGGCATATTTGTGGTAAAATATATGTGTTGAAAAATATTAACATGCTCTAACTATGGGCATAGAACGAAGAAAAGGAGAGTATTAGCATGTACACAGATTTACACTTGCACACAATTTATTCAGACGGAGAGTATGAACCACTTCAGGTTGTTACTATGGCAAGAGAACGGCAGGCATCAACTATAGCAATTACAGACCATAACAACATCGAAGGTAGCAAAATGGCAGTAGCAAACAACCCGTATTCAGACATTGTTGTAATTCCCGGTGTGGAATTTACTGCAAAGTCTCCGGCAACCATCAACATCCATATGCTTGGACTCAATATCGATCTCAAAAACAAAGCATTAAACGAGCTTTGCGATGCATATACTGAAGATAGCAGAAACAGAACAAGGTCTCTGCTTTCGCTTCTTAAGAAGCATTACGGTATGGAGTTTGAAGATGAAGATGTCATAGCGCTGCTGTCGTCTATCGGAAACATCGGAAGACCAGAAGTTGCCAAGCTTTGCCTTAGGTACGGTTACGTTTCAAGCGTACCCGAAGCTTTTGATAAGTACCTTAACCCTGTAAAGCCTCTTATTACAGATAAGAAGGTTGATCCTACGGATAAGGAACTTATTGAAGTTATTCTTGGTGCCGGCGGAGTTCCCTGCCTTGCACATCCGAGAAGTCTTAAGAAGACAATTCCTGAACTTCGGGAATATATCTTAGACCTTAAGGATAATGGCCTTATGGCTATTGAGGCGTACCACAGCGACTCTTCTAAGGAACTCACTTTTGAGCTTCTTAAGATGGCACATGAGTTTGGTCTCTATGTAAGTTGCGGCAGCGATTACCACGGTCCTGTTGTATCACCTAAAGTTCGCATAAGAAGCGGAAAAAACGACAATCTCAATCTTGAGAGAGTCAGCATACAAAACTTGTTTACGGAGGTTAAAGGATATGATGAAGAAAGTTAAACTCTATGTAAACAGTACCAAAAACAACGCGTGGGTTGTTTCAGAAGAAGTACGGAAAGAACTTATAGCTGCTGGATACGAAGTTACGGATGAAAATCCGGATATTGTAATCGGCTTTGGAGGAGATGGAACGTTTATCAAGTGGATAAGCGATAACAACTACGATACGGAAACTAGGTATATCGGAATAAATTGTGGAACTTTAGGTTTCATGCAGAGTTTCGATATCATCAGTGCAAAGATGTTCGTAGAAAACATTCCAAGTTATATCGAAGAGCATTTAAGATATGTAAAACTCACTGTAAATACAGCAGGTAAAGAAAGAACATTCTATGCAGTAAATGAGTTTAACGTTCTTAATGCTGAAGATAAAACCTTCAGAGCAAATGTAAACATCGGCTACGAATTTCTTGAAACTTTTGTTGGTACTGGACTCATTTTTGCAACCCCAACGGGTTCAACAGCAAGAAACATTTCTTCTGTCGGAAGTATAATGTTTCCAACTATTGAAGCGATTCAGATGACTCCCATCGAAGCAATTGTTAACAGCAAAATACACTGCATGCCAAAGAGCATTTGCATTCCATCAGGAATGGATATACTTCTTACCCCTGCAAATGATAGCAGCATCAAAATCATTGCAGATGGCATCAATGTTTTTGAAGGTAATTACAACAGTATTACTATCTCGTATTCGGATAGATATATGATTACCTTAACTGACAGAAAAAACAGCTTCGTAAAGAAGATTCGTGAAAAGCTCATCTAACTTAAACCAGCCGCAGTAATTTACTGTGGCTGGTTCTTTTTTATTTCTTAAATATGTATTATTTTTCTATTGGTTGCACATTATCATATTTGTATGATGCGCAAGCAGTATCCTTCTTTGGATCTTTTGTTTTAACTGCATTACAGTTACAAACTGAGATTTCTTCTAGTCTGCAAGTAGAATCTTCTATACAATTGTGAGTACAGTCTGCAACTGTGCATTTAATTTTTTGATGTCCTTCGTTTTTACTCATTATTTTCACCTCATATATATTGTTTGTAATATGTATAAAATTATACAAAATGGATTTGCGTGACAGGCAAAAATATTTTTAAGATTAATACAAATGTATATAGGGGTGAAATATATGTTACAGTTTTTATCTAATATATTGTCTTATGTATTTTTGTTATTTGGATATATATCTGAGGAAAAACTTTTTCCAGAAGCATTAAGTAAAAGTGAGGAGGAATATTTATTAAAGAAACATTTTGCTAAAGATAGAGAGGCAAGAAATAAACTTATTGAACACAATTTAAGATTGGTTGCACATATTGCTAAAAAGTATGCAACTACTACTCAAGATAATGAAGAGTATATATCCATTGGAACGATTGGCTTGATTAAGGGAGTAGATAGTTTTAAGGAAGATAAAGGGTTTAAGCTTTCTACATATTGTAGCAGATGTATAGAAAATGAAATACTTATGCACTTAAGAGGATTAAAAAAGACAAGCGGAGATGTTTCAATAAATAGTGTTATTGGAACGGATAAAGATGGAAATGATATGGAGTTAATTGATGTAATAGAAGAGGAAAGTGTTGATCCAATAGATAATATATATAACAAAGTTATTACTGAGGATATGATAAAATATGTTAACACTAAACTTAGTAACAGGGATAGGAATATTATTAATATGAGATATGGACTAAATGGTGAAAAGGAAAGGACACAACAAGAGATAGCAGATATGTTAAATATATCTAGATCATATGTGTCTAGAATAGAAACGAAAGTTGCTAAAAAGCTAAATAAGTTCATATTAGAAGAAAAATAACAAATACTGGTTGCACTTTATTTTTCTTATATGATATAATCTTTTAATTAAAAGAGATAGATAAAATGGGGTGAGTATATGAGCTTAAGAGAAGAAATGGCAAGAAAAGAACAAGAGAGAAAAGAAAAGATAAAGAAATTCTTATACTTCTTAATAGGTGTTGGAATAATAATAAGTTTCTTTAACATAGTAGTCGGAATGGTAATTGCTATACCATTAATAATAGTTTTAGCATCTATATCTGCAGCTAAAGATATAAAACACGAAGCGCAAGATTTTGCTGGAATAATAATAAACGAACTGTCTCCAAAGATAGTAAAAGTAGTGTTGCCAGAGGCAGAAAGATTCCCTGAAGAAGGAATTGAAAAAGAAGAATATCTATTATCCGAGTTTGTAGATTCTTGTGATGAATTTAAATCGAGAGATAAGATGATAGTACCTTTAACGATTAATGGTGAAAAAGTAAATGAAATAGAGCTTTACGATGTAACACACGAAATAACAGAAGGAGCTAAAGATCCTTTCTATGGTATATTCGGAAGAACAACTTTAACTAAAGATATTAGAAGCAAAATAAAAGTAAGTACAGAAGGCAAGTATGCTTTTGGTAATGTGTTCAAACATGAGATGGATAATAAATACTTTGAAAATGTATTTGATGTTATGGCTATGAACAAAAATTTAGTTGGCCAAATATTAACAGATGAAGTAATGAATTTCATGGTAGAAATCTATAAGAAATACAACTATATAGTAGAAGTTAGCATATTAAAAAACAAACTTAATGTAAGAGTAATAGGTAAATCTAAAATTGTTCAAACATTTAATGGTAGTGATATAGACAGAATAGTAGTAGATAATCATTATAATATAATGAAAGAATTAGTAGAATTAGTTCATATGCTATATGCAAATGTAGACAAATTAGAAATAAAATAATGTATAAAAATAAAGTAAAACATATATATTGTGTTTTACTTTATTTTCTTATGTGATATAATCACATAAATGCTTCTATAGCTCAGTAGGTAGAGCGCATCCATGGTAAGGATGAGGTCACCAGTTCAATTCTGGTTAGAAGCTCCAGTAGAGGTGAAATCATGAAACAAAATTTCGGAGATTTATATAGAAAGTTATATGATGAAAACAAAACGGAATTAGAAGAACTAAGATTAAAAAGTAAAGAAGAAACTAAAAAGATACTTGGATATGTTCTGGGTTTCTTTGCGTTGTTTATAATATTAGGTATTACAGGTATAGGAGCTTTCCTTATTCCAATAATATTTATAATTGCAATAGTAGCAATAATAAAAAGTTCAAGCGCAAGTAAAATAAAAGAATCACCAACATACAAATATAAAAAATTATTTAAAGAAAAAATAATGATGCCATTAATAACTAATGTTTTTGAAGGTGCAACATATAACCCTGATGCGGGCTGGACTCCAGCACAATACAAAGAAGCTGGATATAGAGATTGGATAGACAGATATAGTTCAGAGGATTTAATTATAGCGCCAATGAAATTAAAAGAAGGCGTAGAAACTAAAATGGAATTCTGTGAAGTTCATACAGAACGCGAAAGCAGAGATAGTGATGGAGATACTTCATATACAACTATATTCTATGGTTTGGCTTCTAAAATGAAAATAGATAAAAATATAGGAACTGAAGTATATATTAAAAGAAATTGGTCTGCTGGTAAATCTAAAGTAAAATTAGATTCGCCAGAATTTGAAAAGAAATTTGATGTTGAAGCAGAAGATCAAATAATGGCAGTTAGACTGTTGACAGCAGATGTAATGGCAGAAATGGTAGACATGTATGAAAAATATAAATATTCATTTGAAATACATGTAATTCGTGATACAATATATATGAGAGTTTATACAGGAGAAGTGTTTGAACCAAATATATTTAAGGATTCTATGGAATACCAAACACTTGAAAAATATTATAATGTTATTGAAGCGATGATGAGTCTTTCAAAACATATATATAAAGTAATAGACGAAATAATAGTATAAGGAGAAATAATATGAATAAATATAAAAGAGGAGAAGCGAATCCAGCAGCAATAATAGTAGCAATTGTAGCTATATTTATGGTTTTACCACCACTTACAATGATGTCACATATGTTTAATATTAAACTAACAGGAACACATTTATGGTTAATAGTAATTGGTGTGATAGTAATATGGATAATAGCAATGTACAACTCGCTTGTTAATGCTAGACAAAAAGTAAAACAAGCAAGTAGTGGAATAGACGTATATCTAAAACAACGTTTTGATTTAATACCAAATATAGTTGAGACAGTAAAAGGATATGCTAAACACGAAGCAACAGTTTTAGAACAAATAACAATGCTTAGATCAGAATATGATAACAGAGAACAAGGAAATATGAAACAAAACCAAGAACTAAACGAAAGATTTACCAATCTTTTAGGATTAGTTGAATCATATCCAGAGCTTAAAGCTAATGAATCATTCTTAAATCTACAAAAGTTATTAACTAAAGTAGAAAGCCAACTTCAAGCGGCAAGAAGAATATACAACATAGAAGTAACTGAGTATAACACAAAGAGACTTAAATTCCCAAACAATATAATAGCAAGTATATTTGGCTTTGGTGAAGAAACTTTATTCGAAGCTACAGAAGTAGAAAGACAAGTTGTAAAAACATCTTTTGATAACTAATAAAATAGAAACCACAAGGTATATATTCCTTGTGGTTTTATTATAGGAGATTACAAATTATTAATTATTAAACAGGCATATAAAGTGCTTTTGTTTAGCCTTTATATACTGTAGTATATGAAACTATTTCTTTTTTGTGAATTGTTAGTAATAAAAAAATAAATATAGTCATATATATGTACTAAATAGGAGGTATAAAATGGCTATAAAAACAGATAAGGAGCTTTTGAAATTAGATAAAATTATTGCTAGAAATACGCAAATATTATGGTTAGAGCAGGATCTTTTGGTGCCGGATTCTAAACCAGATGTTATGAAAATTGTACAAGTGGAAGCGGTACCATATATTGCAAATACAGATGTATATGATGGGGGAATAAGAGTAAGCGGTGAGATTACATATTACATTATATATAGAAGTATGGACGAAGATAAGACAAGAGGGATAACAGCAACGTATCCATTTACGCAAAGTATCAATGTGCCAGAAGTAAAAAAGAACATGAAAGAAAACGTAAGGATTGCAGTAAGAAATATTGTATATTCTTTACCTAATGAAAGAAAAATAGGAATTAAGTTAGAGTTAGTATATAAATATGTGGTAAAGGAAAATACAGATGTAAGTATTATAACAGGTATGGAAGGTGAAGATGACATAGAATCTAAAAATGTAAGTGACACTTTTTATAACGTTATAGATGTAAAAGATGAAATAATAGATACGAATGAAGATATAATAATGTCAGATTCTACTCCTAAAATTGGCGAAATATTAAGAGTAGGAGCGGGTATTACTAATACAGATTACAAAGTAAGTTATAATAAAATTTTAGTAAAAGGTGATATAAGTTTAGAGGTAATGTATGTAGAACAAGATACAAATAATGTATTTACATATACTACTGAAGTGCCTTTTGCTGGTATGATAGAATTTGAAAATATTAAAGAAGAATATAAATGGGATATAAAATACGCCCTAAGAAATCTTGAACTTACATTAAACGAAAATAACATACTAAACGCTAAAGCAGAGATAAATGTAAATGTGGTGCTTTATGAAGAAAAAGAAATTACATACATTAAAGACTTTTATAGTACAAAAAGTAATCTTAAATATGATGCAAAAGATGTTGTTATAGTAAAAAATAAAGATATTATGAACAAGACGATCGCTATTAAAGAAAATGTTGGAGTTACAGATATAAAAAACAAAGTAGCAACAACTACAGTTTCAACTGAACAGTTAAACGCAAAAGTTGTAGGTGAAAATTTGTATGTAGATGGAGTTGTTAAACTTGGAGCCACTTTTGTAAATCAAGATACTGGAGTGTTAGAAAACAAGACTTATGATTTGTTGGTAGACACAACAATACCGCTTGGTAAAGATGTAAAGAATGAAAATGTAGACGTTACTATTAATGTAATAAGTAAAGCGGCAACTAACATAAATGGAAATGTAGAAGCTAATATAAATCTAGAGTTCGTTGTAACTGTAGAAAATGTAGATAAAGTAATTTTAATAGATGAGATAACAGATGAAGATGTTAAAGATGATGCGTTAAATAGCATGTATGTATATATAATAAAAAAAGGAGATACCCTTTGGGATATAGCAAAAAAATATAAAACAACTGTAGATAAGATAGCAAATACTAATAATATAACTGACGAGAATAAATTAGATATAGGTCAAAAAATATTAATAATAAGATAGATATGAGAGTAAAATATTATATGAAATTATTCGGGCAAACGTACATAAGAAGGTCGTTTGCCTTGTTTTTAATTGCATTAACACTGGCTTTAATAATTGGAATTGTAATGTTAAAGAGGATAACTCCAAGTATAAAAGTGGCATGTGAAAGTAAAGCTAAAAGCGTAGCATTAGGTGTTACGAATGAAACGGTAAAAGAAATATTAAAAGAAGCAGAGCACGAATCGTTAGTAAAAATTACATATAATACAGAAGGAAAGATAGTAGGTATAAATGCAGATGTTGTAGAGATGAATAGACTGTCTTCAGAAATTGCATATAGAATACAAGAGAAACTTAGTAATTTAGATGATGTAACTGTAAAAATTCCATTAGCTAAACTTATAGGATTAAATATATTTTCAGGTTATGGCCCAAAACTGAAACTAAAATTAGTTCCATACGGAAATACATTGGCTGAATTTAATACGGAGTTTGCATCAGAAGGAATAAATCAAACAAGACATACTATATACATAGATATAGCAAGCACGGTTAATGTAATTATACCATTGAATATAGGGGCGGTAACAAGTATTACGAGAGTTACAGTTGCTGAAACGGTAATAGTAGGAGATATACCTGAAACATACTACAATATAGAGGGAATAAAAGATGCCGCAGAAGCAGGAATTCTAGATTCAATGTAATGGCTTAAAAAGTATTAAATAAAATAAAACCAGCAACGCTGGTTTTATTTTTAATTATTTAGTTTTTTTAGTTGCTGCCTTTTTAACAGGTTTTTTAGCAGCTTTCTTTACTGGTCCTGCCTTTTTGCCTTTAGCTACAACTATTATTATAGCTACAACTACAAGCGCACCCACCACACAAGCTATTATTACAGGAGTAGGATTTCCTTTAGCAACTGGTTCTGCTACTACAGGCGCTTTTCCTGATTCAACTGGTTTTACAACAGAAGTACCATAAGCACTTATTTCAGTAGTGTGAAGCTTAAAGCTTTCAATACCTTTTTTACCTGAACCATAATCAAAAGTTTTTACTTCTATTCCGTATTCATCAAAGTTGTATCTTGAAAAATCTTTATTCATATCTTCTAAGAAATCTCTTTGTAATAAGTTCATTTGTCCAACTGCATAGAAAACAGATTCGAAAGCAACTTTATCTACTTTTATTTGTGTTTCATTAGTTTTATCTCCAGTATAAGTATAAGATAATACATTGTTATTTAACGCAAAAGAAGTGGTGTAAGTTGTAGTTGTTTCACCTTTAGTTACAACATATTTAAAATCTATACTATCTGCATCATATGTAAAAGACATCTTAGCATTAGCTGTATCCATTGATTTATAATGTCCATCATCTTCTAAGTTATATGCAAATGTTTCTAAAGGTAAGTTTAGAGTATCTGCATAAACAAAGTTAAATGATAAGAATACTACCATAAAAATAGCAATTATGTTCATATAAAATGATTTTTTCATAATATAGCCTCCTTAATTATATCTTAAATTATATTATATACATTTTTTTTTTGCAACATAAAAAGCACGAATAAATCGTGCTTTTTATTAACTATTATATTATTATTAAACATATTTTAAGATTCAATCAGTTTTTGTAAAAATTCGATAGCATAATTTTTATCAATTAATGTATTGTCATTTGTAGTAAGTGCGTTTTCTAGGTTTGTACCGTCAAATTGAAATTCGCCTCTAGAGTTTCTACCAGCCCAATGATCATATATTCTTCCGTTTAGATTTTTATCAAACATAGAACAAAGTTTTAGCTTTATTTCTTCAGTTTCGGGATTTATTCCAATTAGATAAATCATATATACGGATTTGTCTTGCGATAAGAATCTAAGTAATTTGTCTATGTTATATCCTTTAGGATTGCTGCTTTTAGCTAACATTATTTTTGTCTTAATGTCTGTTTCGATGGTGTATTTTTCAAAGGATCTTTTATAGTCCCCAAGAGTGTTTACTGTTTGTACATCTTCTGGAAGAGGGTGACCATTTATTAGATTATTAATAACATTTATCTTGGTATCATCTTCTGGACCTTCAATTAAATATTCAATAATACGTCCCCTTAAATTAACATTATCTATTCTTGAAGCGGCGAGTATCGCTTTTTCTACTCTTTTAACTTTATTATTTAATTCATCCTTTAATGTTAGATACTCTTGTGAAGTCATGAAATTCATTGCTCTGTTAATAGAATCTTTTATTATAGATAAATTAGAATTGTTTACAATGAATTTTTGTCCGGTATCCTTCAATGTTTGAAGTAGCATCAACCAAACGCTTTAGATTGTTGTTAAATCCAATAGTTAAGTGAAGGTTAAAAATTTCTTCAAAATTTTCTGGAATATTTTTTATTCCAAAAATTTCACTAGATATATCGCTGAAATTAATACTACCAATAATTTTTGTAAGCGTTAATTTATGCGAAGAATGACTAACCTTCTTAACACATGTGCTATTTGCAAGAACAATTTTATGATTAGCAGGTGATACAACTATAACAAAAAGCGGAATGTTATCATATGCTTTAATTTTAGCAAGTCCAAGAACAGTGTTAGATACAGTTGCTGTTTTAGAGTAGGAAACGCGCACGGCAAAATCATCACAATAATAAACAGTACGATCTGTTTTTAAGTTAAACTCGCTTTGAAGTTTGTTTTTGAAAACAGCCTTGTCTACTAAATCTTTATTGTTATTTACGAAATCAACTAATTTTTGAATTTTAGCTTGATTATACATTAAATATCACCTTTTTTCTTTGCATTTTGAAGAGAACTTGTATTTCTTTCCCAAAATACACCGTCGGTATATCCTTGGATAGACATGTCTGAGTTGGCCATTTCTAAACGTTTTTCTGCCCAAACACAATATTGAGGATTTTGTTCTATTCCGATATAATGTCTGCCTAATTTTTTGGCTGTAACAGAAGTTGAACCTGATCCTAAGAATGGATCTAATATTATATCTCCCTTGTTTGTACTTGCTAGTATAAGTTTAGCGAGTAATTTTTCTGGCTTTTGTGTTGGATGTGCTGTGTTTTCCGGCATAGACCAGTAAGGAATAGATATATCGTCCCAAAAATTAGAAGGACAAGTATCTCTAAATTTTCCTTCGGCAGTTTCTTCCCAATCTTTTGGTTTGCCATCTTGCTTGTATGGTGCGATAACTTTTCTTCTAATTTTTACATCATCTACATTAAATGTATAATTTGTTTTAGAAACGGTTGCAAACCAAATATCTTCCATGCCGTTTTTCCAATTCGCTTTTGCGCCTCTTCCTTTTTCACGTTGCCATGTTATACGGTTTTGTACATAGAAATGCTTTTTAAGTACACGTTCTATAGCACCGCTAGATTTCCAATCACAGCAAACATAAATAGAAGCATTGTCTTTAAGAGTGGGAATTAATGCTGTAATCCAACTATCTATATAATCCTCGTAATTGTCATCTGACATACTCTTAAATTCATTACCGTGAAATTCTTTATCTAAGTTATATGGTGGATCTACTAACAAAAGATCTACACTTTTTTCTGGTAATTTAGTTAATACATCGAATGTATCTCCTAAAATTGTTTTATCTATAACATTTTCAATTGTAGTTTTACTATGCAAAGAAATACATCTATCTAGATATTCTTTTCCTTGCTCTATAGTTATATCTATTGTTTTGTTTTTTTCAGATTTAGCCATTGTTTTAACTCCTTAGTATGTCTTAAATTATATCACATACGACATTTTTTGCAAGAAAATAGGTAACAAAAAAGCACGAATAAATCGTGCTTTTTGTATAATCCATAATTTGATATTATCTCTTTGAGAATTGAGGTGCTTTTCTTGCTTTTTTAAGACCGTATTTTCTTCTTTCTTTAACTCTTGAATCTCTAGTGATAAGACCGCTTCTTTTTAAAGCTGTTCTTGTATCTAAATCGATAGTAGCTAAAGCTTTAGAAATACCATGTGCTACTGCACTAGCTTGAGCTGAGAAACCGCCACCTTTAACTGTAGCTAT
Source organism: Clostridia bacterium (assembly GCA_017521005.1). Classification (GTDB taxonomy): domain Bacteria; phylum Bacillota; class Clostridia; order TANB77; family CAG-465; genus UMGS1649. The sequence continues at coordinate 25,528 of JAFXEC010000025.1, forward strand.
AACATCATATTTTTCCATCATGTTTGCAACTGCGAATGGTCTTGTAACAACTGCTTTTAAAGTTTCTAGTGAATAAAATTCAGCTATATCTTTTTTGTTGATTGTTATTTTACCTGTACCTGGAGTAATTCTTACTCTAGCGATAGCAGATTTTCTTTTACCTGTTGCGTAAATGAATTTCTTTTCTGTTTTTGGCATTGTTCTATCCTCCTAATTAAAAATTCCAGATTTCTGGTTTTTGAGCTTGTTGTTCGTGTTCTGCACCTTTGTATACTCTTAATTTAGTAAGCATTGCTCTTCCTAAAGAGTTCTTAGGTAACATACCCTTAACAGCTATTGTAACGGCTTTATCAGAACGATTTGCCATCATATCTTTAGCTTTAACTTCTTTTAGACCACCAATGTAGCCAGAGAAGCTAGTGTAAGTTTTGTTATTTAATTTGTTTCCTGTTAATACAACTTTATCTGTATTAATGATTATTACATGATCTCCACAGTCCATGTGTGTAGAGTATGTAGGTTTGTGTTTACCTTTTAATAGTCTTGCAGCTTCAGTAGCAACTCTACCTAAAGATTTATCTGCAGCATCAATTATATACCATTTTCTTTCAATTTCACTTGCTTTAACGCTGTGTGTTTTATTGTTCATGGGATAATTCCTCCTAATTAATTTAATATAAAATTTCGTACATATACACTAACTGCAAATTACCGGGAACAGGTAATGCATACATAACATTGCTCATATATTTTACAACAGGAATAAAATAAAGTCAATACAAAAACGAAAAAATAGTTAAAAAATAATAGAAAAACGATATTAAGTGCAACATAATATGGTGAGAAAATTGTTAAAATTTATATCTAATATTTATTGTATAAAAAAATGTTATATGATAGTATATACATAGATAGATTAGAGACAAAGGAGAAATATCATGGAAGAGCTAGAATTTGATGATTTAATAGATAAAGAATATGCGCCGAAAGTAAACTTGCCTAAATCTGAAATCGATGGGTGGATATCTAAACTTTCAATGCATTCAAATGATCCAGAAATGTTAACTAAATTATATACATCAATCCTTATGGATGATAATGTTATGTTTATTCTAACAAGAATAAGCCAAAATCCAATATTTAGACAACATTTTCCAGAGTTTTATGTAAAAAATAAATATGGAGAAAGTGTAATAAACTGTCAACAAAATACAGTGTATCATAGATATGGTGTGTTTAAACATACGTTGTGTACTGTTGAAAGTGTTGGAAGGGATAGTTTAAAGTTTAACGCACAAGAATTAAAAATATTAAAGTGGACAATGCTTTTACATGATATAGGCAAACCTATGGCTAAAATGATAAATGGTTCTGGAAGTGATTCTTTTGCTGGCCATGATGATATATCTTGTGAAATGGCGGTTGATATATTAGATAGATTTTCATTTACAGATGATGAGAAAAATGTAATTCTAACTTTAATAAAATATCATGATAAATTCTTAAACGAAGGAGATCTTACATATGATAATTTAACTTTCCTAGCTAAAGAATTAGGAGATAAAAGAGATTTATTCTATCTTTTAATAGAAGTTAAAGTTTCAGATAATAAAGCGAAGAGCCTTGATGTATACAATAGATTCATAAATGTACAAAATAAATATTTTGAATTTGCAAATGAGTATTTTGGTAATGCAGAAGAAAATAAGATGTTTGGGGCTATACTACCAAATGCAAAATTCGTTGTAGATTTAGATGATGACGATGATGAAGAAGAGGATACTACTACAAAACGTGAAGGACCAGCAAGTGTATATGAAGATGGCGGAAGTGATGTAGATATAACAGAAAAAATTATAGTTGGATTATGTAGAGATGTTACTTCTGGTAAGAGATTAAAATGTTATTATCAACCAATTATTGATCTTAAGAATAAAGTGGTTGAAGGCTATGAAGTGTATTATAAAATAATAACTGATGAAAACTTTTCATATGATCAAATTATCAAGAAAGCAAAAGAATTTGAAAGATATGATAAGTTACAACAAATGTTGTTTGTAAATTCGTTGGAAAGATTTAATGAATTAAACCCATCTTCGAATTTGACAGAATATATAAACATAGATGCAAGAAGCTATAAAAACTATGTAAATAAATCTAGAATATTTGATTCTATAGCAGGTAAAAAAGTCGTTGTAGATTTCAATAATTTTGAGTTAATCAATACTAACGATTTAAGAGAAATGGTTGCAGAAATTCAAAAAGTTAAAGCAAAAGCTTGTATAGATAATTTTGAATCAAGTAACAAAACAGTTAGAGATATAGATAAAATAGAACCTAAAGTTGTTAAATATAAAATTGTGGATACTGATGAGAATACAATTAAGCAAATTAAAGAGCTTGTATCATATTGTACAGCAAGATTAATAAGACTTGTTGTTTTCGGTGTGGATTCTGCGGAAAAACTAAATGCATTAATTAGCATAGGAGTAAGATATGTGGAAGGTAAGTATTTCGGCAGACCAACAGATGGTTTAGATATGACAAAAGCAAAAATTGAAGAATTGCTAGCACAAGCTGGTGAAGAATTGATTTGTTAAACGGAGGAAGAATATTAAATGGAACCTAAAAGAATAGAAAACTTAGATGGTTTTAAGGACATGAGAATAGTAGATAATTTTTATCAAACATCAAGTTTCTTTCCAATGCCAACAATAGAAATTTCTACTGTAGATGAAAACGGTTTTACTAATATCGGATCATATTCATTATGTTTCCCATATTATATTGCTGGAAAAGAATACTATGCTATGATACTTGAATGTAGAAATAGTTCTAATACGTGTAAAAATTTACTTAAAACGGGTAAATGTGCATTAAATTTTATAACCGATGAAAAGAAATATTTCAAAGAAGCTGTAAGACTTGGATTCCCTGGAGATACACCGGAAGAAAAAATGAAGGATTGCATATTTACTTTAGTAGATGGTAAAAGAAAAAGAGAAGACCCTGATGGAAATTATCCTAAAATAATAAAAGAAGCTTATCAAGTGTTTGAATGTACTTGGGTTAAAGAATTAGACGGTGCAGAAAACGATGTAATTCAAGAAGAGTATGACGGACCGTATCATGATTTTAATGGTATAACTTCTAAGTTTGGTGCGCACTTTATATTAAAAATAGATAATATCTTAATGAAAGACAAATACTATAATACAATAATCAACGGTGTAAAACCTTGGGGCTTCCCAAATGTGCCGGTAGATTATGGTTATAGAGATTCTAAGAATTTCTGGTATACAAGATTTAAAACTCCGATATCTGAACCGATACCTAAAAATAAAGGCGTTGGATTGGACTCTGTAAAATATGCAGCTTCTAGAATAGATCCTGAAGTTAAATTTACAGATGAGGCCTGCGGAATGCTTGTTAAAGTGCCAAGGCCGTTCTTAAACATGGTATTAAAAGGTTGCGTGGCGTGGGCAAAAGAAAACAATGTAACGTTGCTAACAGAAAAAGAAATAGAAATAATTAATGATAAAAGGGCTAAAGAAAAATTACGAAAATAATTAAAAAATAAATAATAAAAATTAAAACTTCTAAAATAACACATACTATTTGTATGATATATTTTGGAAGTTTTTTTGCGGGAATAATTAATGGAATGTTTGCAAGTGGCGCTGGACAAATATTAGTTTTTATGCTGATTTTTATACTCAAGCAAGATACATATAGGTCTAGAAAATTAAGCCTTTTTGTAGTAGGAATAACAAGTATATTAACACTATTAAGATATATAAAAATGGTAGATGTTAATCTCAAAGAAATTATTATAGTCATAATTACTGGAATTATTTTTGGAACAATTGGAACAAAGGCTATGAAAAAAATAAATCCTAATATTCTTAATATGATTTCCGGGCTACTAATAGTAGGGTTATCTTTATATAAAATATTGAGAGGTGGATGATGTTGATATTAATATCTAGTATTTCAAGTATACTTGCAGGTATGGGAATAGGCGGAGGTGCAATATTTGTGCTTCTGTCTACAATGTTTGTAAATTTTGACCAAAAAGAGGCGCAATTATTAAATTTGATTTCGTTTTTATCTGTGAGTTTTGGAGCGACAATTTTTAATATAACAAATAAAGAAGTGGATGTTAAAATGGCTAAAAAGATGTTGCCGTTTACCGTTATTGGTAGTTTAGTTGGCACGTATTTTTTTAATAAAATAAATGAGCAAAAATTAAGCAAATACTTTACATACTTTTTACTACTAATTGGAATTTATGAAATAATTTCAAGTGTAAATAAGATGAAAAAAGAGAAGAATAATACTAAATAAGAAAGGAGTAAAAATATGGAGTGTATAAAAGGTATGATAGCAGGACTTGTGCTAGGAATGGTTGCTGGTGCGTTTGTTGGCGCTTGCAATAGTAATGCTATTTGTGATTGTTTAAGAGAAGGAAAAAGAGAAATCAAGAGATTTAAAAGAAAATATATGTAAAATAAAGCTCGAGTAAATCGAGCTTTATTTATTTTTAATTTATCTTGTAAATTCTATTGAAATTTTACTAAAATATATAATATAATTAAACTGCAAATACGGAGGATGTATATGGCAATTGTAAGTTTAATATTAGGAATAGTATCTGTAGCGCTTTGTTGGATGCCTGTAGTTGGATTAATAGTATCTGCTATATGTGTTGGCGCAACAGCGTTAATGAAACGTAAAAAAGAATACGGAAAAAACAAAAGAACAATGAAGTCTGTAGCTTTAATTATGGCTATAACAGGGCTTGTTATTTCTATATTTGTAACTGGAATTAACGTTACAGAAAGTGCCATCATTAATAAGACTAATGAAGAAGCATTAAACGATGTTAAAGCTAGTGTTAGTGCGATGACTTTGGCGCAAGCACAACAAACAGCAGATTATGCGTGGAATGAAGCGAGAATGAAGGGGCTAAGAAACGAAAGAATGACACAATATATATTTAATGCAATAAGTAATTCTGGACTAGATGCTGATGCATATATTTTAGAAGTATCTAAAACAGGAGTTATAGTAAAAGTAAGATAATAAGATGACATTTTGGGAGGTAATATTAATCCTAAAATGTCTTCTTTTTTTCTAAAGATAACCTTACTTTTTGTAAAAATTACTTGCTATTATGACCAATATATAGTAAAATATATGTGTTAAAAGATTACATAAAATAAGAATGGAGGGTTTTTATGGTATACAATAAAGTTTTTAAGGTATGCGCAATGATTTCTATAATAGCGTTATTAGCAACAACAGTAGTTTTTGCTAGCACAGATTTAGAAGTAAAAGATAACGAAATTGTAGGTGGAGTTATGACAGTACTTAAAAATGTTCAAACTTATTCATGGCCAGTAGCAGTGCTAGTATTAGTATATGGTATGTATCAATACTATGTTGTTGGTTCAGAAGCTTTCGAGCAAAAAGTAAGTGGACAAAAACTAATAGTTGGACTTTCAGTGTTTATGACAATAATTCAATGTCTACCATTAGTATATGCAATAATTACAATATCACAATAATTGACGAAGGACTAAACTAGGGTATAGATAAAAACAAAAGAAATTTTAATAACAAGGGTGGTAACTAAATGAAAGTATTATTTGGATTAAATAATGATGATACGGTAAAATCCATAGTAAAATATTACGAGGAAACATATAAAGAAAAGGTAGAGTATAAAAATGTATACTACTTTAAGCAAGCTGTACAAGAATTAACAGGTGGTAATTATGATAGAGTAGTATTACTAGAAAATCTAGAAAAATATCCAACAAACAATCAAGCTCAAATAGATGACTTTATCTTTCATAATATAGATGCGATGACAGATGAGTTTGATGCAAAGAAAATAGTTTTTATAGCATCAGACAGAAGAGAACTTGGAGACGAGTTCTTAGCCAAGTTATTTAACATAGGTGTATATACAGTACTAACTGGTAGAGATAGAACAAAGAGTAAAACAGCTCAAGCTATTAATACACCAAAGATGAAAAAAGATGTAAAACAATATTACGAAAATAGCGCAAGCAAAAATGTGTATAGCAAGATTGAAGTTTCAGAAATGGAAATTCAAAGAATAATAAGCTATTATCAAAACCAAAAAGGTGATACATCTAAATATGTTGAAATATTTGATAAAATAGGGGCTCAATATACAAACGAGCAATTAAGAATAATAGTAGGATTTTTACCAGCATCAGTTAAGGACTTCTTAAAGGAAAATAGCGATAGATATAACCAAGTTTTAATTAATGTAGAAGTAAGTCCTACACCAACAACTCCAGTAAACAATACGGTTGAAGGTGTAAAAGAGGTTGTACATATAGAAAAACAACCAGAAATTATAGAAAAAATAGTTGTAAAACAACAAAACACACAAGCTGCAGTTGTAACTAAAGTTGTAGAAAAAGAAGTTGTTCGTAATGTATACGAAGTACCGAAAGACTATAAAAAAGTTGTATGTGTTGTAGGTGCTCCAAAGGTTGGAACAACATTCTGTATAAATGCTATATCAAATGCATTATATAGAAAAGATGTTAAAGTTGGTATTGTAGACTTAACAAAGAAAAGAGATACATATACGCTTTATACATATGATAACGAAGGTAAGAGAGCAATAGCAGCAGAAAGTATGAAATATGCATCAAATGGTCTTAATGAACCATTAATGTACGGTAAACTAAGTATATATACTGGTATGCCAGGTGAAGATAGAAGACAATATGATGCAGCAAAAATGTTAGAAACAGTATCTAACAATAACAGTATAGTATTATTAGATTGTGATTTCTCTACACCAGTAGATTATTACAGATTAGCTCAAGAAATATATATTGTACAAGATATGGATGTGTTAAACGTTAGTCTTCTTACAATATTCTTAAGAGAAATAAAAGCTAGAGGAATTCCAATGAACAAGGTAAGAGTAATAATAAACAAGCATGTTAAATGTGCGTTAACAGCAATGGATATCTTAAATGGTATAGCTGTATACTCAAGCCCAGACTTAAAGATGTTTGATGATTTATTTGTATCATCAGAAATGACATATTATACAATTCCGTTTGATCAAGAGAACTATGTAAAATATGTTGAAATGATGTATAAATATACAAATACATTCAAATCATTTACAGATGAATTTAAGGAAAGTATAGACTATATAGCAAATGCTATTTATCCACTAGGAGTGACTAAATCTTCAGGTGCAAGTAGCATAGTTAATAAATACAAAAAGAATGGTGGACTAAATTTATTTAAGAAGCCTAAAATAACAGAAGTAAAAACTACGTCTTCAGGATTCGAGAAGGTTGTAGAATAATAGGAGATTGATATGGTATTTATAATAATTTGTTTAATATTAATCATACTAGCGTTAGGAACATTAATATTCTTCCTAATTAGAAGAAATAATTATTACAAATTGGCGCTAGGAAACATGGCTGGTTTTGTTATAATGCAAAGAATGTTTGAACTTATGGCATCAGCTATACCAGCATCAAAGAAAATAGAAGAATTAAATAATATAATTCTAGAAGTTTTCAATAGTAAAAGCTCAACAATATCAATATTTGATGGAATGGAATATCACATAAAAGCAACAAATGTTGAAGAAGTATTTAGAGAAAGTATAAAAAACTTAGCTGAAGAACAAAACTTCAAGGCTAATGCTCAAAAGAATATATCTAAATATTTAGTATCAGCAGGTGGAAGACTATTAGGATATAAATCAGCAGTTGAAAGAAGCATTCGTTCAGCAATGTTCTCACCTATATATTATAATGGTATGTACTTAGGATTCTGGTTACTAGAAGATAATGCAGAAAATGCGTATGATTCTATATCTAAAGAAGAATTAGCAAAACTTAAAGACCATATAGGTGTATTTATAGAAAATGTTCTAAGTCAAGAATCAATTGAAGGTGCATATAATACAGATAAACAAACTGGATTCTATAACAACCTTTACTTGTATTCAAATGTAAGACAAAGAACAACTACTGAATCTAATTCAGTACTTACATTAATGCAACTTGCTAACCTAGGCGAAATAAACACTACATATGGTAGAGAAGTTGGTAATAGGCTTCTAGAAAGAGCGGCAAATTTAATAAAAGATATATTTAGTAATGAACATATCTTTATTAGATATAGCGGAAGCAAATTCTGTATAGTAAGTTTAGGAATGGGTGCAGAATCTTTACATTCAACAGTAGAGAGATTCATAAGCAATGTAAAAATGGAAGAAGAAATCGCTAGAGGCGAAAAAGTTTCATTAAATATAAATGTTGTAATGCACAATATACAACAACAAAGCAACATAGATAGAGAATTAGCAAAAATGTCTAATTATCTAGATGGAATGACAGATACAAATACAATAAAGATAATATAATAAATATTGTATAAGAAAGGAGGAATAAATATGGATCAACACACAGCCGTATTTAGTCCACAAAAAGAAGAGTCAAAAAGAGTAAGAGAGATAATGGAACAAGTGGTGGCGGCACTTAAAGATAAGGGCTATGAACCAGTAAGCCAAATTATCGGATATATATTATCAGGAGATCCAACATATATAACATCTCATAACAATGCAAGAGCATTAATTTGCAAAGTAGAAAGAGATGAGTTGTTAGAAGAAATGATAAATAGCTACTTAAACAACTAGGTGACTTATGGGAAAAATATTAGCGATAGATTATGGCATGGCAAGAGTAGGTCTTGCAATAACTGATGCTTTAAAGATAACAGCACAACCTATGGATACTTTGGAAACAAAAGGTGATAGCGAAATCTTAATTAGTAAAATAAAAGAGATTATGGCTACATCAAAACTAGAAAGAGTAGTAATAGGATATCCAAAACATATGAATGGAGATATATCTGAAACTGCTAAAAAAATAGATGATGTGATTGTTAAAATTGAAGCTTTAGGATTACCAGTAACTAAATGGGATGAACGTTTAACAACAGTTATGGCGTATAATACTATGAAGGAAATGGGAATCAAACAAAAAGATAAGAAAGTTCATGCAGATAGACTTGCTGCTATGTACATATTACAAGACTATTTAAGTAGTCAAAATTATTAGAATATATTTGCTTTTTTAGCAAATAATATTATAAAGAATTTGGAGGAGTTAAAAATGGGAGAAAATTGCACACATGATTGTTGTTCTTGCACAGGATGCGGACATGATCACGAACATGATGTAGAAGAAATGGAAACAGGAATATTAACATTTGTTGATGATGAAGGAAACGATGTTAGATTCGAAATACTAGATGTTGTAACTCTAGATGAAAAAGAATATTTAGTAGTTCTACCAGTTGATGAAACTGAAGGCGGAGTTCTAATTCTTGAAATAAAACAAGAAGATGGCGAAGAAGTATACGATACAGTTATGGATGACGAAGAAGCTGAAAGAGTATTTGCTAAATTCCAAGAAGAATATGGCAATGACGATGAAGAAGACGCTGAATAATCTACATTAAAATATGAATTAAAGTAAGGGCAGTAGCCCTTATTTTTTTGCTATTTTATAGAAGCTTAATTTTCTTGTCGAATATTGCGACCGATTTTTCTTGAAAATAGTTGCATACATATATATAATATGGACAAGCTTTGTTCATATATTTTTATTCAAACATATATTTATTCAAATTATATTAAGTCAATATGTTTTTTTTCAGTATTTAAGTCTTTTAATTTTTATTCAATAAAGGAGATGAACAAAAGTAAATGGAGAAAAATCAAACATATAAATTACTAGATCCTAAAAATGATTATGTTTTTCATACGTTATTTAGGGAAAAGAATAATAGACTTACAGAAGCTTTTTTAGCTTCTGTACTAAAAGAAAAAGTAAAAATAATAGCAAATCTAGATAGACATTTAGATATATCTAAAGTAACGGATAAATTCGGAATAATGGATTTAAATGTTGAACTTGAGGATAATACAAAATGTAATATAGAAATGCAAGTAAAGGAATATGATGGAGAGTTAGAAAGATTTTTATATTATCTAGCTAATTCGTATTCTAGGCAACTAAAGAAGAATGTAGATTATGCGGAAATTAATAGATGCATAAATATAATAATAGTAAATCATGAAATAAAAGAGTTAAATGATATAGAAAATTTTGTAACAAAATGGGCAATGATTGAAACTGAGACGAAAAGTAAAATATTGACAAATAAATTTGAGTTATATATAATAATTTTACCTAAAGTAGCAAAGAATTATGAAAAGAATCAAAGAGATAAATTAGCACAATGGGGAATGTTTTTTGCTAAACCGTATTCTAAGGAGGTAAAATCTATTATGGAAGAGAATAAAGATATACAAGCTATAGCAGATGAGTTAGAAATATTAAATGGAGATTATGAAGCACAAAGATTAGCAGACATAAGAGAAAAAGCGCTACACGATGAAGCGGCAGCGTTATCGTATGCTAAGAAGCATGGTTTAGAACAAGGCATAAAACAAGCCCAAGAACAAGCCAAAGAGAATATGCTTAAGGTGGCAAAGTTTTTACTAAAGAAAGGAATGTCAGTTGAAGATATAATAGAAGCAACAGGATTAACAAAGGAAGAACTGTTAAAATTAAATGGGTAAATAATAAAAGAATAAAACGGGTGGTATTACCACCTGTTTTTATATGTTAAATTGACATAATACTATTATTGTGATAGAATAATACCAGTCAAAATAAAAAATCTTAATTTAATTAAATTGGAGGATAATATGGAAATTTTGAAGGCAATGTTTAAGAACAAGAAATATGTTGCAAATAAGAAAGGACGGAGAGTAACAGCAAAGTTTGATGTTATAGACCTCTACGAACACAGAAAGGTAGTTGTAGCGGTTTGTAGAAATCACTGCGGTATTCCGTTGGCAAAAAAAGTATACATATGGGATAAGGCGACAGAAAAGCCACTTGACTATGGCAATATCCAGTCGTATACCCAGATGGATAATGGTATGTTTGTGCTTAAGGTGGACAATGAGCTCGTTTTGTATGATATGGATGGCAGGTGTGTTCGCAGAGACATTACATATTATTTGAAATGTAATGGTACGGATTTATATATCATAAAAATTGAAGGCAAGTACTATTTTGCCACCACGGAATTTAACATTCTGGCAGGTCCTTTTCTTAGCGCAAAAGAATTTGATCATTTTGGTTATGCTGTTGTTCAGAAGGACAACGAGTACTTTACGCTTTTAACGAAGGGCTTAAAAGAGGTCTTTGATGGAGTGCAGTGTGAGGAGTTAAGAGCACTTTCAAAAGATTTTTTCCTTGTAAGGAAGAACGGCAAGTATGGTGTTATAAACAAGGAAAAAAGAGAAATTATCCCTGCGCTATATAATAGAATCGAGTGCAAGGGTAATAATCATTTTGAACTGTTATATAACAGAAAGTTTGGCCTTGCAGATATCAAGGGCAACCTCATCTTTGAATGCCTTTATGACGAAATTATGGAGACACCGGATAAATTTGTTGTAAAAGATTTTGCAAGACTTGAAAGCGGAAAAACTCTCGAAACAAAAAAATAATTTCAAGGAGGATTATATGCGAATTACACACGGAAAAACAGATACTCCTAAACCTATACATGGTCGTTTCTCTAACCGGACATGGCTTGTAAATAGTAGAGGAGAAAGAATAACCCCCAAGTTCAAAATGATTTGCGATTACCGCAAAGACGGTTTTATCCTTTACAGGACAAGTGTTGGATATTTCCTTTGTCATATCATGCATAATGATATCATATTCAGTAATAACTATCCCAACTCCGATGTAAATATCTACAAGGTGGATGAGCATATGTACAAGCTTGTGCACAATACATTCGGTTGGAGAGTAACGCTGTATACTCAGTATGGTCGTGAAATAACGGATAAGTACACTTGCGTACGTGATATAAAAAGCGGACTTTGTGCAACTGAGTATAAAGGGAAATATGGTTTCATTGATGGTGATGCGAATGAGAGTATCCCTTTTAAGTACAAACATGTTGAGGATTTCACGGACGATGGATATGCAATCGTAACCTACCCTGACGATATGAAAACTGTTATAGATACAAGGGGCAAAGAACTCTTTGATCCGGTTGATGCATATCGTATGGATTTTTTAACTCCGAACCTTCTTAAGGTAAATATGAGAAGAGGAAAAGTTGGAGTTATGGACCTTGAAGGGAACTTTATTGCAGAACCCATCTATGATGATCTTTGGATGCGCTCTGGACATATTCAAACAAAATATGGTCTGAAGTTTGGCCTTATTACCGTAACTGGTGAGGTTGAGTTTGAATGCATGTATCCGGAAATCATCGAGACGCCAGACAAGTTTGTTGTTCAAGATTTCTGCAAAACAGAAATTAAAAAAACAAAAGAAGTAAACAAAAAGCCTAAGGAGGAAGACAAATGAAGGCAAACTATGGAAAAAAGAAAGGTGGAAAAACACCGAGACCGGTAGCTTCTACCATTCCCAGCAATGTTAAGCAGCAAAACCTTAAGATGAACACCAATCCTAAGAAAAACCAGATGCGGGTAACCAAAAGAGGTCGCACCTAACAAAAACAACTAAATAATCATAAAGAGCAGAGTTAAAACTCTGCTCTTTTCATGTTTAAGTACTAGATTAGTTAATTAAAATATAGTATAATATATATTATGTAAATTAAGGAGAAAATAATGGAAGAATTAAAAATTAAAGCATATAAGAATTTTGGATTATCTGAAAGAGTAATAAATTTAGCAGAAGAATGCGAAAAAGAAATACAAGATAAATTTGATGAGATAGAAGCAGTGTCTCTATACAATACAGCAAAAGTATTAAAAGCATTCAAAGAAGCAAGAATAAGTGATACACATTTCAAAGCAACAACAGGTTACGGTTATGACGATATTGGTCGTGAAGCTATAGAAAAAGTGTATGCAGATATATTTAAAGCAGAGGATGCATTAGTAAGAATTAACTTTGTAAATGGAACACATTCGTTAAGTACAGCACTTCAAGGCAACCTTATGCCAGGTGACTTACTTGTAAGTGTTACAGGTGCACCATATGATACTTTAGCAGAAACAATAGGTATAGTAGAAAACAGCATGTCTTTAATGGCAATGGGTGTTAAATACAAACAAGTAGACCTTAAAGATGGATATATGGATATACCAGCTATAGAAGAAGTAGTAAGAAATAACAAAGTAAAAATGGTGTTTATAGGACGCTCTAGAGGATATGCAACTAGACCTTCACAACCAATAGCTAAGATAGAAGAAGCAATTAAAGCAATAAAGAATATAGATAAAAATGTAATAGTAATGGTAGATAACTGTTATGGTGAATTTGTAGAAACAAAAGAACCAACAGAAGTAGGAGCAGACTTAATTGCAGGTTCTTTAATTAAAAACTTAGGTGGTGGACTTTGCGAAACTGGTGGATATATAGTAGGAAGAAGAGATTTAGTAGAAAATGCAGCTAGAAGACTTACTGCACCAGGAATAGGTAAAGAATGTGGAGCGACATTAGGTAAGAATAAAGAAATACTTCAAGGATTATTTATGGCACCACAAGCTGTAATGAATGCAGTAAAAACAGCAACATTATCTGGAGCAATATTAGAAAAATTAGGATATGAAGTTAGTCCAACAAAAGAAGAATCAAGAACAGATATAATAGAATCTGTAATATTTAACGATAGACAAAAATTAATATCTTTCATACAAGGAATACAAATGGCAAGTCCAGTAGATGGATTTGTATTACCAGAACCTTGGGCAATGCCAGGGTATGCTGATGAGGTAATAATGGCAGCAGGTACATTCGTAAGTGGAGCATCAATAGAACTTTCAGCAGATGCACCAGTTAAAGCGCCTTATGCAGTATTTATGCAAGGTGGCCTTACATATGAAAGTGCAAAACTTGGAATATTAACAGCAATAGATAGAATGTTAGCAGGTGAATAATTTGAAAGTAATAATAGTAGGGGCAGGACCTGCTGGAATGATGGCAGGTATAAAAGCTGCAGAAAATGGTAATGAAGTATTAATACTAGAAAAAAATACTATACCAGGTAAAAAATTAAATATAACAGGCAAAGGTAGATGCAATATATCCTTTGTAGGAGATATGGAATATTTTCTTTCAAATGTGGTTACAAATCCTAAGTTTATGATGAGTAGTATCAACAATCTAGACAACTACTCACTTGTGGATTATGTGAATTCTTTAGGAGTAAAAACTAAAGAAGAAAGAGGGAATAGAGTGTTTTTAGCATCAGATGATGCATCTGAACTTACTGAAGCGTTAAAGAGAGAACTTAAGAGATTAAATGTTAAGATTCAGTATTCAAGTGTTGTTAAGAAAATAAATGTAGAAGAAGATAAAGTTACAGGTATTACACTAGAAGATGGAAGTACACTTGCTGCAGATAAAGTAATAATAGCAGTTGGTGGAAAGAGCTATCCTTTAACTGGTAGTACAGGAGATGGATATACACTAGCAAAAGAAGTTGGACATACTATAACAGATATTAGACCAGCACTTGTACCATTTAGACTTAAAGAAACAGATATATGTAAAAGTCTTAAAGGCGTAAGTTTAAGAAATGTAGCACTTAAGGTAAATGTAGACGGTAAAGAAGTAGACAACCGCTTTGGTGAAATGGTATTTACAGATAAAGGAATATCTGGACCAATAGTTTTAAGTAGCAGTAGTAAGATAAACAAAATACAAGATTTAGATACATTAGCTAAAGAAAATAAAGTTAAGGTATATATAGATCTTAAACCAGCATTAGATAAAGAGAAACTATACAAGAGAATTACTAGAGATTTTGAGAAGTATTCTAACAAAGAATTTAAGAATAGTTTATCAGACTTAACAATATCTAGTTTAGTACCGGTTATAGTTAAAGCAAGTAAGATAGAAGAAACTAAGAAGGTAAATGGTATTACTAAAGAAGAAAAAGAAAGACTAGTAAATGCATTTAAGAATCTAGAGTTTACATTTAGCTCACTTGAGAGTGTAGCAGTAGGAATTGTAACAAGCGGTGGAGTAAATGTAAAAGAAATAAATCCTAAGACAATGGAATCTAAACTAGTAGAAGGATTATACTTTGCAGGAGAAGTAATAGATGTAGATGCATATACCGGTGGATTTAATCTTCAAATAGCATTTTCAACTGGATATA
>JAFXEC010000026.1 GCA_017521005.1 Clostridia bacterium
AGTTACAAAGTTAATATACAAAGATTCTAAAGGTATAATAGACGAACTTAACGCAACGCTTGTTTATGCTTCTTGGTATAAAGATGTTATTAAAAGAGTAGATGAAAAGTATACTTTAGCCAAAAAAGAAAAGGCATTAATAGATTTTTCGGATTATGAACATTTAACACTTAAAGCTTTGGAAGATGAAGAAACGAGAAAAAAATATATAGAAAAATTTGATGAAATATATATAGACGAGTATCAAGATACATCAGATATACAAGAAACAATACTTATGAGTATTGCTAAAGAAAATAATGTAATAATGGTTGGAGATGTTAAGCAAAGTATATATGGTTTTAGAAATGCTGCTCCAGAATTATTTAGTGCTAAATATATGAGATTAGAAGAAATAGAAAATGAAGGGGACAAAGAAGAATTAAAAGAAGCAAAAATTCTTCTAGCTCAAAACTTTAGAAGTAGAAAAGAAGTAATAGATAGTACAAATGAAGTGTTTGGAAAACTTATGTCTGAAACATTTGGCGGAGCAAGTTATGGCAAGAAAGAGGAGCTTGTATTAGGTGCTGCATATCCTCTAGATGAAGGATATAAAGCGGAGCTACATATAGTAGAAAAAGATGATGAGAATGTTTGGGAAGAAGAAACAGAAGAAGCTGAAGGAGAACAAAGCGAAGATGTTATAACAGATTTATCTTCGTTAGAACTAGAAGCAGGAGCTATAGTAAACAGAATAAGAGAACTTATGGCAGGAGACTTTAAGGTATATGACCTAAAAAAAGAAGAATACAGAAAATGTGAGTATAAAGATATAGTTATACTTATGAGTAAAGTAGAAAAAACTGGAGCCATAGTACAAAATGTTTTATCTAAAGCAGGTATTCCTACATATACAGATGCTAAAACTGGTTTCTATAAATCTGATGAAATATCTTTAATAATTTCTTTCTTAAAAATACTAAATAACATAGAAGACGACATATCTTTGGCAAGTGTGCTTTATAGCATAATTGGTAAATTTAATTTAGATGAGCTTGTTAAAATAAGAAAAGGTAATACTAAATATTCGCTTTATGGCTCACTAAATAAATATTTAGAACAAGATAATAAAGAAAAAGAAATAGTAGATAAAATAACTAGCTTTTTAGGGTTGATAGAAAGATTTAGAAGATATGTGAAAACATATCCATTAGTAGCAGTACTATTAAAACTATATGATGAAACTGGTATATATGAAGCAATGCGTTTCGAAAAAGCCGGAACTATGAAATGTGCTAATTTAGATGCGTTTGTAAATATAATATCAGATTATGAAAAAACAGAAAATGTAACAAGCTTGTATTTAGTTCTTAAATATCTAGATACATTAAAGAAAAAAGAATCTGGTGGAGATAGTCCAAAACTTCTCGGCGAGAATGAAAATGTTGTAAGGATTATGACTATGCATAAAAGTAAAGGTTTAGAATTCCCGGTGGTGTTTATAGCCAATACAACAAGTAAATACAATGAACTGGATTTAGGAGATAAAATTTTAACAAGCAATACATTAGGTATAGGACTAGATGTTTATGATAAATCTACAGGAGTTACATATCCATCAATAATTAAGCAAGTAATAAAACAAAATACAAGAAATAGACTTCGTTCAGAAGCTTTAAGACTACTTTATGTTGCGTTTACTCGTGCTAAAGAGAAGTTAATAATAACAGGTATTGTAAACAAGACATTAGATCATTATTGTGAAAAGATGTTATTTGTAGATGGAAAAGTTCCAGATGCAATAGCATTTGAACATAATTGCCATCTAAAATGCATCCTTCAAGCAGTATATGTTAAGCCAAAGTATATAGATATAAAAAGATATAATATAAAAATGGTTATGCCTAAGGATGAGGATGAAAAAATAGATAGAAAATTAAGTCAGGTGGATGAGTTTAAGGCTAAAGTGAAAGAGTTGGGAGTTGTAGAAAACAAAGAATTAAAGAAAAGCCTGAAAGAAAAATTAGTATATACATATCCACATGAAATAGATGTAGAACAAAAATATACAGCAACAAAATTAAGCCATAAACAAGATAATGTATATATGCTTTCAGAATTAAAACCTTTAGTGTTAGAAGCAGAAATTACAGGAACAAGCTACGGTACGTTTATGCATACTATAATAGAACGTTTGGACTACTCTAATGTAACCAAGGATAGTATAAAAGAACTGATGAATATAATAGCAAAAGAAATGGCAGTAGAAGGTCGAATCAATATTAAAAGAGCAACAGAACAAATATATAAATTATACACAGAATTCTTATATGGACTTTTAACAGAAGCTAAAAAAGTAGAACATGAATTTGAATTTGTTTTTGAAGATGATCTTAAAGATATAGAAGGATTAGAACCGTTAAAAGCCCCATCATTAATTCAAGGGGTTATAGATATGTATGTAGAGACAAAAGATGACAGACGCGTTATAATAGATTTTAAGACTGATTCTGTAGAAAACGAACAAGAACTAATAGATAGATATAAAATTCAATTAAACGTGTATAGACGCGCGATAAACGTGTGCTATAACAAAAGTGTAGATGAAGTGTATATTTATTCGTTTGCGTTAAATAAGATGATAAAGGTGAACTAATATGACATCAAAAGAAATGCTAGACAAATGTATAATGTGTCCGCATAAGTGTGGAGCGGATAGAACAAATGGTAAAACAGGTGTGTGCAAAGCTACAGATAAAATAAAAGTAGCTTTGGTAAGCACACATAATTA
>JAFXEC010000027.1 GCA_017521005.1 Clostridia bacterium
AAGAATATACTTGTAAAAACAAGGCTTTTGTAATATAATAGAAGCGTTAAATTGGAGATTTAATATGAAAAAAATAAGACTAATATATAACAAATCTGCGGGACAAAATAAGGGTAGCGAAATAATAAGCGAAGTAATTGGTAGATTAAGTGAAAATGGGTTTGAAGTAACAGCTTTTAGAGCTTCAAGAGAAAACTCTTGTGAAGATTTTATTAAGAACTCTCCGGATGATACATACGCTATAGTTGTAGCAGGTGGAGACGGGACTATAAATAAAGTTGTTAACTTTATGAAAAAACATAATATAAATGTTCCTTTGGGAATTATACCTGCAGGTACATCAAATGATTTTGCCCTCCACCTCGGAGTGTACGGTGATGTAGATAAAGCGGTTCAAAGAATAATAGATGGAAATGTTGAAGGCGTAGATATTGGAAAAGTAAATGGTATGTACTTTGTAAATATCTTAGCGGCTGGAATGTTTTCAGGAACATCTCATAAGACAGATAAACGACTCAAGGAGATGCTCGGTCATGCTTCATATTTTATAACTGCAGCAAGAGAACCTTTTGAACAAAGACCATTTAAGATAAAAATAGAAACAGAAGATGGTATTGTTGAAGAAACAGTAGTTGTTGTTATGATATTTAACGGAAGCAGTGTAGGAAGAATAGACTTGTTTTCAGATAATTCAAGTATACAAGATGGAATGCTAGATATAGTAATGTTAAGAGCTGGTAAGATGGCAGAAACATTAAAAATATTAAGCGAATTTGAGGATGGTAAATTTGTAAATAACGATAACGTTGCATACATAAAGGAAAAGAAATTCAAAATCTCATTAGTAGAAGGTAAATGTTCTACTACAGATGCAGACGGAGATTTAGGACCATCGCTTCCATTTGATGTTGAATGTGTGGAAAAAGGTATAGAAATATTTATGTAAAAAGAAGAAAGAAGGATTAAAAAATGTACGATAAGAATATAGATAAAAAATGGCAAGATAAATGGTATGCCACAGAGTGTTTTAATGCAAAAGAAGATAAAGATAAAAAGAAATTCTATGGATTAGTAGAATTCCCATATCCATCTGGTGTGGGTCTACACATAGGACATGTTAAAGCATATATAGGACTAGAAGTTATAGCTAGAAAGAAAAGACTTGAAGGATATAATGTATTATTCCCAATTGGTTGGGATGCATTTGGGTTACCAACAGAAAACTATGCTATAAAAACAGGAATACATCCAAGAGTTGTAACAGATAACAATATTGAAAGATTTACAGAACAATTAAAGAAAGTTGGTTTCTCTTTTGATTTTTCTAGACAAATAGATACAACTGATGAAAACTACTACAAATGGACTCAATGGATATTCTTAAAATTATTCGAAAAAGGATTAGCATATAAAGATATAACAGAAGTTAACTACTGTCCAAACTGTAAAGTAGTACTTTCTAACGAAGAATCACAAGGTGGAAAATGTGATAGATGTGATGGCGAAGTAATCCAAAAAGAAAAAGAAGTATGGATGTTAAAAATAACAGACTATGCAGAAAAATTACTTGAAGGATTAAACGATGTAGACTTCCCTGAAAGAGTTAGAGTGCAACAAGAAAACTGGATAGGTAAATCTACAGGTGCAGAAGTAGACTTTAAATTAAAAGACATAGACGATAAATTAACTGTATATACAACAAGACCAGATACAATGTTTGGTGTAACATTTATGGTTATAGCACCAGAACATCCAATGATTAAAAAATATGCAGATAGAATAGAAAATCTTAAAGAAATTGAAGCTTATGCTGTAAATGCTAAGAAGAAAACAGAGTTTGAAAGAGTACAACTTGCAAAGGATAAAACAGGTGTAGAAATTAAAGGTATAACTGTAATAAATCCTGCAAATGGTAAAGAAGTTCCAGTATGGGTATCAGACTATGTTATGATGGGATATGGTACAGGCGCAATAATGGCAGTACCTGCTCATGATACTCGTGACTATGAATTTGCTAAGAAATTTGGAATAGATATAATTCAAGTAATTGAAGGTGGAGATATAGAAAAAGAAGCTTATACAGATATAGCAAACGGAACAATGATGAATTCAGAATTCTTAAATGGAAAATCTGTAAAAGAAGCTATTGCGTCAATGATAGAATATGTAGAATCTAAAGGATTTGGACATGCTAAAACAAATTACTTTATGAAAGACTGGGCTTTTGCAAGACAAAGATATTGGGGAGAACCAGTACCTATTGTTAAGTGTGAAAAGTGTGGATTAGTTCCATTAAAAGAAAGCGATTTACCATTAACATTACCAAAACTTGAAAACTTTAAACCTGGTACTGACGGTGAATCTCCACTTGTAGAAGCAACAGAATGGGTTAATACAACTTGTCCATGCTGCGGTGGACCAGCAAAACGTGAAACAGATACAATGCCACAATGGGCTGGATCAAGCTGGTACTTCTTAAGATATATTGATCCTAAGAATGATTTATCTTTAGCAAGTATGGAAAACTTGAAATACTGGTTACCAGTAGACTGGTACAATGGTGGTATGGAACACGTAACACGTCACTTAATATATTCAAGATTCTGGCACAGATTCTTATATGATATCGGTGTAGTTCCAACTAAAGAACCATATGCTAAGAGAACAACTCAAGGATTAATATTAGGTTCTGACGGAGAAAAGATGTCTAAATCTAGAGGAAATGTAATTAATCCGGATGATATAGTAAACGAATATGGTGCAGATACACTTAGAACATATATGTTATTTATAGGTGAATATGATGCTGCAGCTCCTTGGAATGATAATGGAGTTAAAGGCGCTAAAAAATTCCTAGATAGAGTTATGAGATTAGATACATTGTTAGTAGATAAGTATGAAACTGTAGACGAAGAATATGAAAGAGAATTAAATAAAACAATTAAGAAAGTTACAGAAGATTACGAAGCTATGAAATACAATACAGCAATAGCTCAAATGATGACATTTATAAATGTGGTATACAAGAAAGGTGTAATTTCTAAAGAGGATCTTAAGAAATTCTTAATAGTATTAAACCCAACAGCACCACACGTAACAGA
>JAFXEC010000028.1 GCA_017521005.1 Clostridia bacterium
GCACTCCTTTTATCATCCTCTTGCTCTTCTTTCGTTTTTAGTCTCCAAATACAGTTTGCTTATTTCCTGCTTATGACCACATCTAGGGCATGTTTTGTATTCCACAAAATATCTTACATCGCCTATCATGTCGTCATCGCCATAGCCAGCATCTGTAAATGTTGTTTCTGTTCTTGTCTCATTCACATATTGACTTTTTTCTTTCCTCTTAAGATAATATCTCTTGCACTCTTCGCAAAGAATATATTCATCCTTTTCTTTCGGTTCTACGTAATAGCCTAATTTTTTGTGATATTTTTTGAGAAGAGTAGGGATCCAATTGCCTTCCATTTTCCGAAGCAAAGCAATCTTTTGCTCATCTGTAAGGCCATCCATTTGACTTTCTACATACTGTGTAAACTGTTTTTTGTTCATATGCCACCTCATTATTAAATTTAGTATTTGCTATTTATTTCGAGAAATTATACCACACAAGGAAAACATATACAATCTAATTTTTAATAAATCTATTTACTTTATTTTTTACATATAATATAATGGGTGTATATATAGGAGGTATATAATATGGGATTTATAGGCGGATTATTTGTTATATGTGCAGTCGTTGCTGTATTCTCAATAAGACAAATCAACGAATATGAAAGAGGTATATTATTCTCTTTTGGTAAGTTTTCAAGAGTACTAGCTCCTGGTTGGCACATAATTCTACCAGTTATTCATTCTTACAGTAAAATAGACGTAAGAACAAAAGCTGTTGACGTTCCAGAACAAGAAGCTATCACTAAAGACAACATTTCTATAAGAATAAATGCTGTTCTTTACTACAATGTATTTGATGCTTCTAAAGCAGTACTTGCTGTTCAAAACTACAACTATGCAGTTGCACAACTTGCTCAAACTACAATGAGAAATATAGTTGGTTCTGTATCTCTTGATGAACTATTAACAGAAAGAGAAAAACTAAGCCAAGACATATGTAATATAGTTGACGCTGCAACTGATCCTTGGGGAATCAAAGTTGAAAACGTTGAATTAAAAGACGTTGCTCTTCCAGAAGAAATGAAGAGAGTTATGGCTAAAGTTGCTGAAGCTGAAAGAGAAAAACAATCTGTTATAACTAAAGCTGCCGGTGAAGTTGAAGCCGCTACTAACCTAGCAATGGCTGCAAACATTATGGGAACTACACCAGGCGCATTACACTTAAGAACTTTATCTACATTAAATGACTTAAGTAGTGATCAATCTAACACTGTAATATTTGCTCTTCCAGTTGAATGTCTAGAAGCAATGCGTGGACTTAATCAAGGTAAAAAATAACAATTAAATATATCATTTAATGTTATTTATAAAAAACAACTTGAATAAAAAGAAATAAAAATGAACACATTTTATGTGTTCATTTTTTTATATATTTGTTTGTTTTGTGTTTCTTTTCTTTGTTTCTTTCACAGGATTAAAATCATCATAATTAATTGTTGCAGTAGGAATAGGATCTAAATTTTCAAGCTTAACGTCCTCTTTAACATCAGTTGTCTCAACCTTTTCATTAACTGGTTCTTCCTTCTTTTCTTCTACCACTTGTGGCTTCTTTGAAGGAGGAGGTATTCCTTTTACAGGCTCAAATTTTACTTCTTTTTTAGGAGCTTCTATTTCCTCTTTATCTTTCGATTCTTTTTCTATCTGATTTGTCACTTCACTTATAAACTTAATTATATTAAAGTATGTAAACAGTAATTTTTTATCCATAGAATTGCCAAACAATTTCGGTTCAAACATAGACGGTGTAAAGAAACGCATAAATATGATGTTTTCTTTAAACATTACTTCGAATCTCAAATCATATTCTACATAGAATCTCATTAAAATTTCTCTCATTTCTTTTTGCATTATTTGATGTGCAACCGACCTATTATCTGTATATACATCAAATATCTTTTCAAAAAGAGTATCGTCCGTTTCTAATTTGTTTCTAGACATAAAGAATTTGAATTTGTTTTTTGTAACTTTTACCCATGCGCTTAAATCTTTCTCCGATCTAATTACAGCAAACATTCCTTTGAATAGGTCTTCTCTAAACTTACGTTTTTTCTTTTGGAAAGCATAGTCTACATCTAATTCTGCAATTTCAGCATATATTTTTCCATCTATCTTACCATCAACATAATCTTCTGAAGAAAATCTATTAAAGGCTTTCTTTTCAAAGTCTGACACAAGATATTTGTTTTTCATGTCATCGCCAACTCTACCATACAAGCTATATCTAAGATTTCCATCAACTAATTTTATAAACTTTGTTATAACTTGTTCTTTATATGTTTTCTTATATATTCTTCTATGTTTAACACCTAAGAATATCATTCCAGCAAGCATGAATGGAGCTAATAATGCCATAAATTTTACTACACCATCTACTGTTTCAGATATAGCATAACCAGGTATTTTTACAAAAACTATTCCAAGTATCATTATTGATGCTAGTGCAATATCTACAACTGTAAATATATTTGCTATTTTCTTTAATCTATGTAAATCCTCATTATCTATTTCTAATAACTTATCGTAAATCTTTTCAAATTCTTCTCTTGCATTTCTTAATTTAACGTTTTTAGTAAACACATATCCTTTTGTTGCTTTACTTAGTATTACAACAACCGGTATAATTGTTATTGCTATTAACGCTTGATAAATTTGTCCTATATTTTCCGCTATTACAGCTGGCGATATTACTAACGTTCCTATAAGCATCGTTAATAATAGAATTATAGGTATTACTATTCCTGTTAGTACAATTATCATAAGTTCCTCCTATGTACAAATTATAACTATAATTCAGTTACTATTGTTCCCATCTTTTGCATAAATTCTATTGTCATTTTTAATGTAGAATAATCTACAAGTAGAGATTCTCTATCCATTGAATCCTTAAATACATTTGGTTCAAACAAATCCCCTGTATAGAATAAGAAATACAATGTACCATCTTTTATAGCCATATCTAAATCTATGCCATATTTATTTTTATAATCTAAAAGCATCGTCATCACATCACTTGTTAATATTCGTGCTGCTAAAACTTTTTCATTTGTTTCAACTACGAAATTATCCATGAAAACAGAGTTGTCCATTTTTAGTTTTTCGCATCCGGCCTCATATATCTCCGCTCTTGTTGGTATTCCTACAGAAGATACTTTTAATTTGAAGTTACCTTCTTTAGAAGTTTGAACTTTAGCAAACATTCCATTAAACACTCTCAAATTAGCACTACTACCATTCTCATTTTTCACTTCTGCCTCAAGTATTATTTCTAGTATGTCTAATAGATTGCCATCTACTTCACCTTCGATTCTATCTACATAGTCTGAATGTGTATGTTCTACTAAACCAAAATTTGCTCCTACATATTCTCTAAAGAATTTATCGTCCTCTTTATCTGCAAGTCTATATTTAAATTTAGGATTAATTTCTTTAAGCAAATTAGAAACTATTCTTAATTTATATGCCGCTTTATATTCTAATTCTTTGTTATGACCATTTAACAATGTGGCAAAAAATACTGCTGCACCCAATAATCCTAAAGGTAAAAAATCTAAGCCCTCATCTAAGTTTCCTCTTAATAATCCCAATAGTCCTAGTACAATACAAATTAATATAACCAACATACTTACGTGTCTAATAACTAGTCTGTCTTTTATTGCAAGTCTCTTCTTTTCTAAATAATCTCTATGTTCTGCTATTAGTTTTTTATGTGTTTTATCAAAATCTATTGTTTTTATTCTATTTTGTGTAGACTCTATCTTTAAGTTATATTGCTTTACTCCTTTTTCCACCACTAGTTTATACCAGGCATACCCACCAAACACTAATATACATATTATGCTTATCATGTTAAGTACAGGCTTGTCTACAAGCATACCTTTACTTATATTTATTAACTCAGCAACAGCAGCTGCTATTGCTAATGATAAAATCATCTTTTCTCCGATTTTCGTCTCCATCTTACGATGCATCCTTTTACACCTCTAAAAAATCATATCACATAACAAAAAAATTGTACAGTACCCAAGGTAAAAGAAAAAGAATGGATTTTTATTTCCATTCTTTATTATATTCCTAGTATTTGTTCTGCTCTTTTAACATCATCTGCGCTTGCTTCAGCAATACCTTCTAGCATAAACTTATCTCCTATCATTTCCCACTTTTCACTACCTAAAGTGTGGTAACCTAACACCTCTACCTTTTCTACTGTTTTAAGTGTAGAAACAAATTTTTTAAGTTTAATTAGATGTTCCTCTTTATCTGTTATTGTAGGTACAAGAACATGTCTAATCCACATTGGTACACCTTCATTTGATAAGTGTTCTGCAAACTTTAATATTTTTGCATTATCTGCACCAATAAGATCCTTATGTGTATCATTATCCATTTCTTTTAAGTCTAAGATTACTAAATCTGTATAATCTAATAAATCTTTTAATTTGTCTACATCTACAAATCCAGATGTGTCTATTGCTGTATGTATTCCTTCTGCTTTTAGTCTCTTAAATAGGTCAATTACAAAGTCTATTTGAAGAAGTGGTTCGCCACCACTTACAGTAACTCCACCATCTTCACCCATATATTCTCTGTAATTAAGTATCTTTTCTACAATAGCTTCTGTATCGTACACTTCTCCAAGATGTACGTCTCTAGTATCTCTATTGTGACAATACTTACACCTTAAAGGACAGCCTTGGAGAAAGATAACATATCTTACCCCAGGGCCGTCTACTGTACTAAAGCTTTCAAAGGAATGTATTCTCCCTGTTACTTTTTCCATATTACTCCTTATATCTTTTCATGTATTGTTCTGTTTATTACATCCATTTGTTGTTCCTTTGTTAATTTAACAAAGTTAACTGCATATCCAGAAACTCTTATTGTAAGTTGTGGATATTTTTCAGGATGATTCATTGCATCTATTAGAAGTTCTCTATTAAATACGTTAACATTTATATGATGCCCAGTTCTTGCAAAATATCCATCAAGCATAGATATTAAGTTTGAAACTTGAGTTGTCTCACTATCTCCAAGTGTACTTGGTGTTATTGAGAATGTATATGAAATACCATCTTCTGAATGTTCGTATGGAAGTTTTGCAATAGAGTTCATAACTGCAAGTGCTCCATTTGTATCTCTACCATGCATTGGGTTTGCACCTGGTCCGAATGGTTCTCCTGCTTTTCTTCCGTCTGGAGTATCTCCAGTATTTTTACCATAAACAACATTTGATGTTATTGTTAAAACAGACATTGTTGGTTTAGAATTTCTGTATGTTCTTTGCTTTCTTACTTTGTTCATAAAGCGTTTTAATACATCTACAGCTATTGAATCTACTCTATCGTCATCGTTTCCGTATTTAGGGAAATCTCCTTCAATTTCGTAGCTTGTTACTAAACCTTGGTCATTTCTAATAGCTTTAACCTTAGCATACTTAATTGCAGATAATGAGTCTGCTACAACAGATAATCCCGCAATACCAGTAGCCATTGTTCTTAAGATTTCATCATCGTGTAATGCCATCTCAATTTTTTCATATGAGTATTTATCATGCATATAGTGAATTGCGTTTAATGCTTTAACATAAACCATTGCAACATAATCCATCATGTTATCAAATTTTGCAAGCACATCATCATAGTATAAATAATCTGTTGTTACACCTTCAAATTTAGGTGCTACTTGCTTACCAGATATTTCATCGCGTCCACCATTTATTGCATAAAGTAGTGTTTTAGCAAGGTTACATCTAGCACCAAAGAATTGCATTTGTTTACCAATTCTCATTGCAGATACACAACATGCTATTCCGTAATCATCTCCCCAGAATCCTCTCATTAAGTCATCGTTTTCATATTGGATTGATGATGTTCTTATAGACATCTTAGTTGTATATTCTTTAAATCCTCTTGGTAAATTGTTTGACCATAATACTGTTAAGTTTGGTTCTGGTGCAGGTCCTAGGTTAGATAGTGTATGTAACATTCTAAATGAGTTTTTAGTTACTAGAGTTCTACCATCTATCCCCATACCACCAATACTTTCAGTTACCCATACTGGGTCACCACTAAATAGTTCGTTGTATTCTGGTGTTCTTAAGAATCTAACAAGTCTTAATTTCATAACCAAATGGTCGATTAATTCTTGTGCTTCTTCTTCTGTAATTAATCCTTCTTGCAAATCTCTTTCGATATATACATCTAAGAATGTGCTTATTCTACCTATACTCATAGCAGCACCATTTTGGTCTTTTATTGCTGCTAGATATCCAAAGTATGTCCATTGAACAGCTTCTCTTGCATTTGCAGC
>JAFXEC010000029.1 GCA_017521005.1 Clostridia bacterium
ATAACAAGTGCACAATCACAATTATCAGGTATAACAAAAGGTTTACAAAACCAAATAACAGCTGCATATGATGGTAAAACATTAACAGGTGCAGAAGTTATAGCAGCTTTCCAACAATATGAAAGCTCAGAAATGTCTATAGTTGTACAAGTAGGATCATTAAAAGGATATACTGGAAAGTATAAATTAGATGAAACTAAATTACAACAAGATAAATCTACAACAACAGCTCCAACAGCTACTCAATCATATCCAGGTGGTGTTTACTATACAGGTGGATATACAGAATTTGCTTCAAATGGTAGAACAACATTAACAAAATTACAAGCTACAGGAACAGGAAATTTAGGTGTTAACGCATCTAAAACATTCTATAGCAGTGTAATAAAAGATTCTACAACAGATACAGTTGTAGGTATACTATTTGTTCAAAGATCTGCATAGTTAAATAAAAAGTCCAGTTTTTAGGCATATAATTATTAATATTGTATGCCTTAAAACGCTATTTATTAGTATTATAAAAATTAATAAATATAAGAAGAATAAAACATTCTTTTTATACTTGTTAATTTAAGGAGGTGCACAGGGTGGAACAAGAATATTCTACAAAAGCAATTTTTATAGCGCTTTCATTGTTCGTAGTAATGTTAGTTATTACATTAATAATCAATTACTATACAGCAGCAAAAGAAATATCTAAACAAGCACAATTAAAAATGGATATACCAGAAACTTTTGATGCAATAATGAAAAATCATGATCAAGTAGAAGACAAAATATCTGGAGCAGAACTTCAATCTTTAATTAGAAAATATGCTTATGATGATAAAGTAACTATAAATATAGTTTCAATAAGCAATAACGATAGTCCTGAAAACCAAAAGGCTAGAATAGATGAAGCTTGGTTTGATGATGATATAGGAATTATTGATGAAAAAGAATTAAGTACAATAAATCCATCTTGGGTAGTTCTAGTTGAAAAAGTAATAAATGGAGAATATACAACATTAAATGTGCACTTAGATTACACAATAGATTCATTATAAAGGGTGGTTATAAATGGAAGAAAACGTACAAGTTTTTCTTGGAGTATTTATATCAATATTTCTACTTTTTATATTTCCAGTATATATGGCTTTTGAAAAAAAAGATGATGTAGCGTATGTATTAGCTTTAAGATTTACGCAGGAATTTGTAGACACGGCAAGGTCTAAAGGGTATATAACAAAAGACATGTATGCAGATTATAGAAATAAACTTGCAGTAACAGGGAACCATTACGATATTGTAATGACACATGAACAAGTGAAGTTAGAACCGATGGTACAATACTATAAGAAAAATGCAGAGGGTAATTTAGTATTAGAAAAAACAACTTCAAAACAAGCTAAAGATAAGACGGATGAAGAGGCTTTAGCGGTAGGTATGGCAGATCCGGATACATTTGGAATATATCCATATTCTACAGATCAAGATTTAGAAGAGTTCTTGAATAACTGGTATAAAGGTCTTGGTTATGAAAAGATAGTTGAAACATATGAGGCAACAACTCAGGTTTATCCAATGGAACACATAGAGGCTATACTAGAAGTGGATAACAAATTGTGGTTAGATGCAACAACAGATGATTTCGTTTGCGTGGATGAAGGTGAACCAGAAGATTTATCTTCTTCTCCCAAAAAGATAAATAGTTGTAAATATGCATATACAATGAATGAAAATGATGTATTTACAGTAATAATTAAAAACACAAATACTACACCAGCAACATTAATGTATAACATGGTAACAGGTAATACATTAAAAAACAATACTAGAATATATGTTAATTATGGTGGAGCAGTAACAAATGCAAGATGGTTTGGAAAAATAGATTACTCTAAAATGAAACATGATGATCTAGATTTATATTTAATGGATTTGAAGAGTTTCTTTGAGGGCGAAAAAGAATTTAGTAAATCAACGCCAACAAATACATATACATATTTTACGGAAGCAAGTAGAGGATATGGATATATGGTTGAGTTCGAAGCTAGACCTTATGACACAACAGATTTGCAAAAAGTCGGAACAACCGTTGCGACAGATGAAATTGAAAAATATAATTTTGCGTGGGGAACAGATGCTACTAACGTAGGAATGGAGTTAAGTGTTGGACTTAATGGAGTGTGTATTTTAGGAAGATACAGTAGCTCAAATACAAAAGTATTATTATCGTATCCGGTATCTATAACTGGCTATACTAAAATAAGAGTTAGGGTAGATAGAAGAAAAGTTGGAACTAATTCATACAAATATAAAGCAATACTTTATGTTAATGATAAAAGAGTTGGAGAAACAGAAGAATTAGATAAAAGAATAGTAGTTTATAGATTAGGACAAGGTCTTGTAAACAGTGCAAGACAAAATTTTGAGGGAGTAATAAGAAATATTAAGTTATATTATAACGGATAGGAGGATGAGCTAAATGGATGACACATCAACAAGGGCTATAAATTTTGCGGTGGCATTAATAGTAACATTAGTTATTGTTACATTGGTAGTTGCTTCATTTAGCAAAATCAAACAAGTCTATTCATTAACAAAAAACACAGACATTTCATTGCATGGACAATTCGATAATGTATATTTAACATATGATGGTAAAGAATTAAATGGAATGGGATTATTAAATACAGTTAAAAAATTTGAAGATGAGACGGACATAATAAGTGAAGTTACATATCCAGGAAGTGCAACGGTAAAAGCAAGAGCAACATCACAAGGAAAAAGAGAGTCGACGTTATTAAAAGAATATTTAAAAAACAATCAGACAGTAAGTGGACACAAATTTACTTTTTCAAATAAGTATAAAGTAGAAGTAAAGGATACAAGTGGTAAAACAATAATAAACTTTAAATAGGAGGTGGAAATTGTGGAAAACTCAGCATACGATGCAGTAATAATAGCAGTAAACACATTAATATTTATGGTTGCTGTATCAGTAGGAATGTTACTAATGACAACGGTAAATAGAATGGTAGAGTACACTAAAGAATTAGGCGAGTCTGAAACAGGTGGAAATTTAATTCAAGAATATGGCGACATACAAAAGAGAACTTATACTGGTGCTGAAGTTTACGCAGTTTATGGCCAAGCTCTAAAAGGTGAATTGCCAGGATATACAATAAGAGTAAACGCTGGAGGTTCAACATCAGATATAAAAGTGTATGGTTCTCAGTATGGAATGGCACAATTAAATGCAACTTTTATATTAGATTGTACAGGAGCAAAAAGTTATACATTTATAAAACAAACAGATTAGTAGAAGGGAAAATATAGATGAGAGATACAATAAGTATTATATTTGCATCGATATTCATGGTCCTGGTAATCGTAATATTGCCGTTATTTAGCATATTAGATAGACAGGACAATATAGCATATAATGTTGTATTAACACAGACGAGTAAGTTTGTAGATGAAATACGAGCAAATGGTTTTATAACAGAAAATCAATATGAAGCTTTTGTTAGTTCTTTAGCATCAACAGGAAATACTTATAAAGTGACATTAGAAGCATATAAACATACTCTAATACCGGCTACTAATGCAGCGGGAAATGTAATAAAAGATACATTCGTAGACGAATTAGAGTTGTATAATACTAAAGATATAGTAGATTATCTAACTAATAAAGCAGTAAACGAAGAAGTAGATGATTCAAATAGAAAACAAAATATTTATTTATTTGAAAAATCTGATGAAATATATGTAAGAGTATATAACACAAATATAACAGCTGGAAGCGTTATGTACAATATGCTTATGGGAGCTGTTAATACAAAGGTTATAGATGTAAAATACGGTGGAGTAGTCAATAACGTAAATTGGGAACTATATAATAAGATGAAGGTAGATACAATAGCTACACCAAAAGTAATATTATCAGTTCCTGTAAATGCAGAAAACAGTATTAATGTCATTGAAGATGAAACTGGTCCAATAGCTGGGGAGTTCATGTCAAATGATCAGTTAAGAGATATTGAATGTATAATTGAAGACTATGGAGCATTATTTGCAACACCAAAAGAAATGTGTGAAGATATAGATCCAGACTTAGTATACAAATATAGATATGACTTACAAGAAGAGAAGAATAAAAAAATAACAATTGCTGTAAAATTTGAAGATGTAGATGAAGTACAAGTTAGATTTCCAAATCTCATAGATTATATATATGATATATTCTCGTATGATAGTTGGAGCTATATAAAATCAAATGAGCTATTTGATAAAGATGCAACAAATATAGCAAACAGATCATCAGCAGAGCAATTTGTAATAGATAACTACATAGTTTTATCTGGAATAGAAGCGGATATAAACTTAACAACTAAGAATAATGTTGGTACAAAACATGATTTCAACATAGAGTTAACAAATGTAAAAATTGCAACTATAGATGCGCTAACAGAAATAGCAAGCGTTTCAGTTCTACCAGGACTTGGAAGAAATATTTATCACGATTTAACAATAGGTGATGAGACAATAAAATTTGAGGTAACAACTAAAACAGAAGAAGAAGAGCTTGCAATATTAGGACCATATAACTGGAAACAGCTATTAAAAACAAAAGTTATAGCAGCTTCTGCAATAGCAACAGATCCGTTAATAGTATTTAGAAATCAAGAAATATTCTTTAGAATACAATTTACAGGCTTTGCTAAAAAACCAGAAGAAATGGTAACAATTATTAGTAATAAATTAAAAGTAATAAGAGAAAGCATTGAAAAAACAGTAGAAAATGGAAGTGTATCTTTAGCATACTTTACACCAAAACAAATGAAAGATGATTATGGTGTAACTATAGATGGGGATTCAATATTAGTAAGACTTAAATATACTAATTCACATGCATTAGAGGGAAATAGATACCTATACTTAGATGAAAAATGGATAGATGAAATGCCAGAAAAGTATAGTCAAGAAATATTCTATTTGGACAGAGATACATATAGTCCTAATGCACCAAGATTGTTATTAGATGGTCTTGAAGGAAATAATGGATGGTATATATCTGATGTAGGTATATCAGTTTCAAGATTATCCGACCCAGGACAATCACCAGGGGTTTCAAGAACAACAAGTGAAGGGGTGCCGGTAGCAAGTGTAGCATCTGGAATTTGGAGAACTACGGTAGAAATGTCAGGAGCACAAACTTTAGCTCCTTCAGATTTAGATGAAGCAGCAAACGTAACTGCAAATGGAGAAACTGTAGTTAAACTAAAAACAGAGGACTATGCAGGAAATGCATATACATTCCCAAATAAAACAATAAAAATAGATAAAGAAAATCCATCTACACCAGCATTAACTATACCTACAGCGCCAGCAAGTGGATGGTATACATCTAATGTAACTATAAAAGTTGCAGCTGGAACGGATAACCATAGTGGTTTTGATAAAACTACATATTTAATAGAAGGCGCAAATGCTACTGGTTCTGAAAAAACTTATACAGGTACAATTACATTAACAGAATCAGGAATAAGTAGAGTTACAATTAAGAATTATGACGTTGCTGGTAACGTTTCAATAGTAACTAGAGAAATAAAGATAGATAAAGGTGAACCACCAGTTGTTACTTTTGAAAATATAAGCGGCTTAAAGAAAAATGAGGATACAGAATGGTATCATACATCTGTAGAAACAAGAATAACAGTACATTATACAGGTTCATTAACACAAAGTCCAAGTTCACATTATGAAGTGAGTGGACCAAATCCAGTAGAAAAAACAGAGTTTTCAGGAGATATATACGATATTGTACTACAAGGTAATGGTATTCATACTATAAAAGTATATACATCAACAACAACGGGAGAAACAGATGTTTATGAACATGTAGTAAAAATAGACGAAGATGCTCCTAAAACACCAATAATTACTTTAACTGGAACTAAAGAAAAATTCAAATTGCCTAATGAAGCAGGAGAAATTGAAGAAGAAGAAGCATCTTGGTTCTCATCAGATGTTGTAGCAACTATAACATTAGATGAAGACGTAGGTGATTCGGGAATAGAAAACTTTACATATACTACACAGTTTAATGAAGAAGAGCCAGTAGAATTTAAGGATATGCCAAGTGGCACTACAATAACATTTGATAAAGATGGAACTACATTATTAACTATTATTGCAACAGATAAAGCTGGTAACGAAGAAGTTTACCAAGAATATATAAGAATAGATAAAACAAAACCAACAGCAGCAACAGCAGTTATAAATGCCGTTCCTGGTAAAAACGATTGGTATACATCATCAGCATATATTTCACACGAGAACGAAGGAGATGATGTAAGTGGAATAAGCTATGTTACAATAGAGATTCAAAAAAAGGATGCTTCAGGTGAATGGGTACATGAATCATATGATGTTTGGGATATAGCTGAAGACACTGATGGTAAAAAGATAATATTAACAACATATAACGGAGCTGCTCTTGCAGAAACAACAGAAACAATAATTAAGATAGATACACAGGAGCCAACAGCACCATCAATTAGTTTAAGCACAGCAGGTTCAGTAGGTTTCACAGAATCATCAATATATATGACAAATGGAGCGGTAACAGGAACTATAACAGCAGGCGTAGACCAATTAAAAGATGGAGTTAAATCTGATGTATGGAAAACAACATATGAAATTTCGTTAGACGGTGGTGACCATCAAGCCGAAACTGAAGGAACATCAGTTACCGTTGCAGGAACAAATGAAGCCGATCAATATTATTCAATAATAGCAAGAACTTATGATAATGCTGGAAATTATGCTGAAGAAACGGCAACATTTAGAATTAACCAAAGAACACCAGATGCACCAGAAATTGTTGCAGTAAATGGAGTGAGCGTTGAAGGTGGAGTTGCTATTGGAGAACCAGGCGCAGGAAGTATAACAGTTGCAGGCGCGATTGGAACTGAATTAAAAGTATATGTTGCGGGAAGTAATACAAATACGGTTAGTCACACAACAGATACCGAAATTACAGATGTATCTTGCGGATGCTCATTTAGCGATGGTGTATCATATTCTATCTATGTAACACTAAAAGATAGATTTGGTAAAACAAGTTCAGCAAGTGCAACAGTAACATATCAATGTAGAATAGGAGGGGAATACGATTAATGAAATTAACAGATTATTCAATGATTTTTCTTGCGATATTCCTCCCTATCGTAATAATAGCTTTTGTAAATACAGCTTTTATGATAAAATCAGAAAAGAACGAAATATATTACAAAGCAATAATTAATTCTGCAACCCAAGACGCAGTAGCAGCAATGAAACAAGTCGAGGGTTCAGATATAGATTATGGATATTCTGTTATAGTAGATAAAAAAGTAAGTATTAATCCAGAACAAGCCATAAAAACATTTTATAGTTCTTTAGCTAATAATTTTGGAGTTAAAGATAATACAAATGCTTTAGAAAGATTAAAAATGTTTATTCCAGTAATAGCAATAATAGACTATGATGGAATATATATACATTCTTTAGAAGATACTTCTGGTGGCAAGATTGAGTTTGTAACAAAACCTAAAGTAAAATATACATATACATATGTAATTGCAAAACAAGAAGTAGATCCTATAACACATGAAAAAAAATATGATATAATCAATGTAACTGATGTAGAAAACGTAGGGTTACTTGAGATGTTATCTAATGTTATTTATGAAATAACATATACAATGGATGACTATGTGTATCTTAATATATACCAAAGATCAGGTTTCGATACTGATTCTGAAAAGAAAAACTTATTAGTAAGTAAAGGCTTTTATTTGACAGACATGGAAAACAATAAAGAATTAGTTTATACTGAAGATTTAGCATCTGATCAAGAGAGTGAATTAAGAGAAAGAATAGTATCACATTTAAGCGAAAAAAGAAGAGACATTATAGCCAAAACAGGAATGAAACATATTTCGTATGCTATAAATCATCATAATGATTTTGCTGGACATACAGGAATTGATTATAGATTTACATTCGCAGTAGATTCAGACACAGCATGGTTTGAAACAATGAATGGTATAGGTCTTATTTCAGTTGTTCAAGGAATATCATTAGGAAATAGATATCTAAACTATAAATCGTATAGTGCAGCGGAGTTATCCGAAACAAGAAAATATTACGTTAGTGCTGCTCTAGAAGAAGATACAAAAGAGCCTGAGACGCCTGGTGCGGTAAAGGAAGAAAGGTATTATCTAGAGTATGACCTATATCATGCATCTACAAAGTGTCTTGTATATGAATATTATATAAGCATGGCGAAAGATACAGTAGTGCCTACATACTATCAAAGTAAGGCACAAGCAGCGACACAAGGGTATTATGCGTGTCCAATTTGTAAACCATAGGGGGAAATATGAAAAACGAAGAAAAAGTTAAAAAAGCTAAAAGCAATGAAACAGCTAAAACAGCTAAAACAAAAAAGAATTCGAAATTTTCAGCGTTCTCTGTAGTTTTACTAACAGTTGTACTAGTAGCTCTTTGTATCGTATCGTATTGTGTAATACAAACAGTAAGATACAAAGAATACACGGATAAAATGTATTATTATGGATATAATGAATTTTATTCGAATGGAAAAGCTACAGCATACAAAAAGTTATCTAATGTAGATATGTTTAGAGTATTGATAGGCTCATTAAATAATACTACAAAATTAGATAGACTAGCTTTAGTAGAAAAAACAGAAGAGATGACAGAAGATGATGTCTGGTATCAAACTGCAAGTAAAATGAATTTAGCATTAAGAATATTAGATGAAGATATGGATAAAAATGCTACAAAAATTAATGCGGTTATAACAGCAATGAGATTACTAGACTCAGCAGTTGGTGTAGATGTAGAAAAAACTACATTAAACATGTCAGCAAACAAATTAGAAAAATTTGCAGCAACAGATGCAGATTATATTGCAATGGCTGTAACATTAGGACTTATCGAAAATAGTGATTCGGCTCTAAGCAATAAAAAGATTATAAGAGGAGAATTAAATAAACTAGTAATTGAACTTGTTAATAAATATGCAACAGTATATTACAAAGATAAGTATTTAGATGAAAGCGGCAACATAGTAAAAAATGATGCTTATATTGTAACAGATAAAGCAAGCTTACCATCTAATGAAAAAGAATTTCCTTATATAGTAAGTAGCGTAGCAAAGAATGAATATGAAATGCCATTAATGGTAGAAAATGAAAAAGACTTTATTAGTCCAAAAGAATTATTCAAAGATTTTGGTAAATTATATGGACAAATAGATGATACAGTTGCAAACTACTTAGAAAAAATAGTAAATGTAAACTATGAAACAATAACTGAAACAAAATTCTATAACGATATAAATAGATATTCTATATATGATTACAATAGAGATATTGTAGATATGTATGTAGACTATGTTATAGAAAACAAGATAGCATTAAAAGGTAAAGTGGAAATGTTATTACCAGTGCTATATTATTCAGGAGAAAGATATAACGTAAGAGCTAAAATAACAATCGAAGTTCTAAATTCTACAACAAACAAAGATCTTTTATTTGGAGATCATGGAAACAATGTAGAATATAATGGAAAAGAAATAACAATGTATGTAGATATTCCAATGTCTATGTCATTAAACTCTAAAACATTATATGTAGAACCACATTGTGTAGCTAGACGTTTAGTAGCAAAAACAGATAGCGTAAAAGTAGAAAAAGTTCAAGGAGGAGTAATATATGAAGAGAACAAGTAAGATATTATCATTATTCATAGCTATATTTTCTATATTAGTCCTTGCAGGAACAAATAGTGTATTTGCAATAGCAGACCATCACTATTCATGGAGAAAAGATGTTAATGGAGATGGGAAACCAGATCTAGTATTTAGAAAATACACAACAGCAACTCCAAAACAAATAGAAGAATATGTAAAAGAAAAAGCTTCAAGTTATGTTACATCTGAAGATGGTTCAACAATTTATGGTTTTACATATAAATCAGTTGTATATCCATCAAAATGGGTAGAACCAGATTCAAATGGTATTCATAAACCAAGCGCAAAAGAATTTCAAACAATAGGTTATTCTTTCCATGCAGCACAACAAGGAGTATATCCTCTAGCTACTGAAGGAACAGCAGCAGCAACAATGATATCTCATGATGATTATGGAGTAGTAATACCAATATCTAATACAATTACTAATGCGTTAAATTATTTTAACCATGTTTCTAGTAAAATTGTTAAACCACAGCTATTAGGTGATGATGAAGTTCTTGAATCAATACCTTCATTAATATATGAAGTATATAGCAATAAAGGTGCTATAAAGCAAGTTCCATTTGGTACTAAGTGGAATATAAGCACAGTTCAACCACAAAATAGATTAGTATACAGATATGCTATAGTAGAAGCTTACAGAGGAGAAGCAGGTACTCTAGATACTGAATATTTCTATATAGAAGAACGTGTTATTTATCATGACGATTTATTAAAATTAAGAGAAGCATTAAAAGAAAAAGGTTTCTCTGAAGAACAAACATCATTATATATATCAGATATAGTAATATCTGGAGCACAATATGACGATGGTGGATATGAATTAGCAAGAACAGCAGCAGAATTCTTTAGCCAATATCAAAAACGTGGTTACTCAAGAGAATTCTGGCCAACGGATGTAGTTGGTACTGCAGAAGATGCAACAAGAGCAGCATTAAATGCTTTTGATAATGCTATAACAATACCAAGAAAATCTAAGAGAAATGTGTACATTAGACACATAAGTATTGGAGAAAATACAGCTGTAACAGCTTCAACATTAAGAAACGCAACATTCTTAGATGCAATAAATCCAGAAATGCAAATAAAGGATGATTTTAATGGGGAATATACAACTATTTATCCAAATGAAATTTTAGATGGTAAATTTGAAATATATGAAGGCAACATAGATATATATCAATATATGAAGAAAGTTGCAAATGAATATCCTGGTACAGAAAAACATGTAGCAATAGGATATAATGCAGCAGCCGGAAATTCTATAGCCGAAGCAGTTAACAATGTAAATTATACTTCAGCATATGGAAGAGTATATGATGGTAGTACGGTAGAAATTGATGGCCTAATAGCAGAAAGCGAAGCTGAATGGGTAGTAATAGACTTCTATTATACAAAGAAACCAGAAATAGTATATGTAAACCATTTATTTGTTGATGTAAATAACAAAGTACTTCCAGCGGCAAAACAAAACATAAAGGCAAACAATACTGCATTTATGGGCGCATTATTTACAGATCCAATATCTGCAATAAAACCACCATTTGATTCAATGGGAGACAATGAATCAGTAATAAGCTACATTCAAGAAAGATATTACAGACAATCTGGAAAAACAATACTAGTAAGAACATCATTAGACTTATTAGATGAAAGATTTACTCTTAAATATATTTGGGAAGGTGTTAAATATATAGGATATCAAAAATACAATTCATATGTAACATTAGAAAGCCTATATGGTAGAACAGTTTCTCCAAGAAAAGATTGGTACAAGCCATTCGATACAATCTTAGGTGTATTAATAGAACCAGGAACAAAACAAGTTAACTTCTATTATTACAATAAAGATAAACAAGAAGCAGCAATACCAGACAAGTTTATATCAATGAAATACTACTTCAAATCTAACACAACAGATGAAGGAAATTGTTATAACGAAGAAGGTAATGAAGTATTATCAGTACCATCTGGTGTAAAAGCAAAAGCAGGTTTAACAGAGCTATCTAAAGTAATGGCATCTGCAATAAACCTAGAATACATAGACAAGAAAAATAATAAACATGACGTAGATATTACATTAAACTATGCATGTGGTAACGAAAAGACTACAATAAATATAGACAATGTTAAATACTCATTCAGTTACTTTAGAGTAGATGAATTAGTAGTAGATACATTACAAAAAGTAACAGTATTTGATGCTAGTGAAAAATGGGCATCAACAAACGGAACTCCAATTTTTAATTGGTCAAACGATAAGAAAGAATATAACTTTAACACATCAAATCCTTCAATATCTGCAAAAGCTATAAAGACAATAGATACTTCAGATTATGATAACATTACAAATTGGAAGAACTATGCAACAGTAAAAATTGAAGATAATAAAGGTAATGTAAGCTCAGAAAACCCTACAGATGTATCTTTAAGTCATACATTCTTAACTTCAACTCAAATGGCAAGAGTAGATGCTAATGGTGACGGAAAGGTAAATGCTAAGGATAAACAAAAAGCTCAAAAAGATGTGGATGATGCAGCAAAGACACTTGCAAATCTTGAAAAAGTACATGAATATACATTAAGAAAACTTGAAGACAAAAAACAACAATATGAAGCTGCAGTTGCAGATTATGAAAATGCATTAAATCAAAGCAGCGTGCTCGCAGCGGCTATAACATGGGCCACAAATGCTAGAAATGAAGCACAAAATGCATTGAACAATGCTCGTAATGGTGTAACAACACAAAACAATATAATAGCAACTCAGAACAGCAACATAAGGACATACAACACGAACATATCAAATCGTGAAAGTTGGATATATACAGCAACATATACAACAATACCAAATTTACAAAATCAAAAAGCTACTCAAGAATCAGAATTAGAAGCATTAAAAGCAGCAAAACAACAATACATAGACGAACGTTCACCTTGGTATACAACAAAAGCTAATTATGAAAGTCAAAAATCTACTGAGGAATCAATAAGATCAGGTTATGTATCAAATAGAACAGCGCTTAATACTGCAATAGCAGCCGCAGAAAGAGCTGTTGGAACTGCAAATAGCAATATAGCAAAACATTGTGTTGATAACGGCGATGAAGCTTTATGTAGTGGTGCAAGAGAAGCTTTAGAAGAAGCAAACACTGCTTTAGCAACAGCAAATAGTAATTATCAAGCAAATGAAGCTTTAATATCTGCACAAGATACAAAAATCAGCAATTTAGCAACAAATATATCAAATGCTCAAACTACTATTAATACATACACAAGTTTAATTAATACAAAAACAACGCAAATTGCTAATAAAGAAGATGATATAGAAGAAACAATAGATGATATAGCAGATACTAGAGCAGATATAACAAGATGGAACAATGAGATAGCAACAAATAGATCAAATATCACAAAAGCACAAAATGCAATAAAAGCTGCACAAGCAGAAAGAGCAAGATTAAACAGTCTAATACCAGGTTTAACAAGAGAATTAAATACAGCAGAAGCTAGATTAGATCTTGCAAATAAAGAATTTAACTTGTTCAAGGAAGCTAATGTAGTTGTTAAACTAGCATGGAAAGAACTATGTGAAGTTGAATATAACCATCGTAAGAAATCTGCTGAAAAAGCATTAAATGCAATAAATTCAGCTCAAGCTAAATTAACTAAAGCGCAAAATTATCAAAATACATTAGAAAGATATTACGATTCATACAAAGCACAATATGATATATTCGCATCAATAAAAGATAAAAAAGCATTAACTTCTGATTTAAGTATATTAGTTTCAACTAAGGAAAAGAAAGAAGTTGCAAATACAATGGGCATAAAGATTACATTCAAAGTAAGTAATATGCATATTAAGATAGGTGGAGAAAATCTAAATGATCCTAATAGACTAACAGCAACTAAAAAACTTGACTTAGCAACAGCTATTGATCAAACAACAGAACTTGAAACACCAGAACCATTATTCTATCAAAAAGCATATAATGGAATAGGTACTAAAGTAACAGCAGCAGATTATTCTGAAGCTGGAATAGCTAAAACAGTTCCAAACGGAGTAAGAACAATATCTGCAGAAGCTAAATATAAAACATCAGTATTAATTAAGAAAGACACATTGTTATATGACTCAACAGTAAAAAGTGTAGTAGATGATGTTTACTATTCAAACTTCATAGATAAGAAACAAGAGTTAACAGATGGTGAGTTCAAATTAGATTATGATGGTCTAATTACACAAACTGCAAGAAAGGTAAATATTTATACTCC
The DNA here is from genome assembly GCA_017521005.1 of Clostridia bacterium. Lineage (GTDB taxonomy): Bacteria > Bacillota > Clostridia > TANB77 > CAG-465 > UMGS1649. Next base: position 14,093 of record JAFXEC010000029.1, read on the forward strand.
AATATCTGCATCTGCAACATTAAAATCTGATTCATATCAATTAGTTGATCAATCAAATATAACAAGCAGTTCAGTACAAATAATACAACTTGGAGTACCATTCACAGTAACATTTGGTAACAAGGTAGAAGGTACAATTAAACCATACAGCTCTTTAACAGATGCTAAGAAATATGCAGCGGGTTACTATATTAAATTTGATTTTGATGTAACAACAGCTTCTGTATACAGAAATGGTGTTGAAAGAGGATGGGTAACATCAACTGGTTCAATAAGTACAAATCTAAGCAATAAAAAGAAAGATGTAATAAAGGCTGGTACATGGATAGGACCAATAACTAGCGGAACATCTAGTACACAAATTAAAGCAACAGTATATTCTGATGTAACAGATGATACAATAAATGCAGCAGAAGAAAGTCGTTCATATACAGTAAGAGCATACGCATACAACGCTACAAATCTTGTAGATGCATACGGACGTTCATTATCTGGATATTACGGAAACAAATATGATTTATTAGTAGACATGTTACAAAATAGAGCAACTGTAAAAGCAACTGTAAAGAATATCTGTACAGATAAAATAACAACAGGCGCTGAAACAGACATGCCAAGCTATTTCGCAGACAGAAAATACGAATTAGTAGTTCTAAATAAATTATATGACTTTAGAGTTACAGACTTAAAAGACGTTTCATGGAAGAATGTATTTAGAGAGAATAAGAGTGCAGTAGTAAATGCTCACACAGGAGATTTATACTACTCAGGAATAAGAAAATGGGTATACTCTAACCTAGATCCAACTAAGACGGTTGCAAGAACAACTGCAGAACTTGGAAAAGATCCAGTTAGAACATTACCACTAGGACCTTACAAGAATACAGATAAGACATATGTAAAAGCACCAAAACTAGGATACTCATTCAGTTATGATATGAAGGTAACAGGTGCATACTATGATGCAGATGGTAAACCATTAACTAATAAATATGTAGATATTAATACTAAATTCTACTTCATATCTAAGGATGGCAAGACATTCTTACAAGAAGGAAAAGGCGGAATCTACTTATTCTATAAGAATGCAGCAGGTAAATATGTAAGAATCGATGAAACAAACGGTGGAGGATATGAATTAAAATTCACTCCAAATGATCCGTACAGATACATAACAGATAAAGAAAAAATTACTTTATCTAAAGATGAAGAGAAACTTGGAAATCTAAGAAAGATTAGATTAACACATGAGATGGCTACTGTATATCAATCATACGATACAGCTAATACAGCTAATAACGGAACAATAATAACATACTATGGTGAATATAAACTTCCAAACTCAACTATTGCAGTAGCAGTAGATGCAAATGGAAATTACGATATAAACAAACCATTAAAGAACGGTTACATAGGAGTTATATTTGATATAACAGCTAAAGCTGGAACTTATGGAAAGAACTCTACACCAATAAGCTTATCTTACGGTGCGGCTACAAAGACATATTCTGAAATAAATGCAAATCGTAAAGGCGCAGATCTATTAAAAACAATAGATGTAGCAAATACTTCACAATGGGATTACGAAGGATATCTAGGATTTAAGAATTTTGGATATACAGCAACATTTACAGCAGCAACATCTATACGTTTAGAAGATGGTCAATGGTCACTTTCAAACGATTTATATAAGAAGATTAAAGGAACAGTAATTCTTTATGACGCTGATGATAGAGCAGCCACAGACTATGAATAGTAGTAAATAATTAAATAAAAACTCTCAAGATTATCTTGGGAGTTTTTTCTTGTGTATTTTAGATTTATGTAAGATTATGGCTAATAATATCAACTGAATTGACAATACTAAACATTAAATATATAATCTTAAAAAGAGGTGGAAACATGTTAGATTACAAGAAGACAGGAGTAAAGCTACTAGCACTTGCTGGGGTAGTTGTTGCAGTGTTTGGCGTAATATATTTAGGCATATATTTCTGGCCATTTGCAATAGGAATAGCATTAGCTTTTTTATTAGAGAAACCAGTTAATGCAGTAGTTACAAAATTAAAAATTTCAAGAAAGATTGTTGGTACAATTGCAGTAGCAATAACTTTTCTGTTAATAGCAGGAATAATCGCGTTAGCAATAACTTCGCTTGTTAATGAAGCAATATCTTTAAGTGCCAAAATTCCTAATATATATGAAAACTTAAAAATAGAATATAAAACAATATATACATCAATAACAGAAATGTTAGACAGAACACCGTCTGGAGTATCTGAATCGTTGTATAACATAGGATTAAACATATTATCTAAATTAGCGACACTTACAACAAAATTGGCGAATACAATTATAAACTTTATAATATTTATACCTAACATATTAATATATATAATAGTAACATTTTTAGCTACATTGTTCCTAGTAATAGATAGAAGGACAATAACAAAATTTATGACAGATGTATTACCTAATAGTTGGGTAAAAAAGATAACAGATGTAATAGCAAAATGCTTTATATCTCTAACAAAATACCTAAAGGCATTATTCATATTAATAACAGTTACATTTGTAGAATTGTTAATAGCGTTTGTAATACTTAAGGTAGATTATCCATTAACTATTGCAATAATAGGAGCAATAATAGACGCGTTACCAATATTAGGAATAAGTGCATTATTACTTCCATGGGCAATATATTCTGCAGTAACCGGCGAACTAGGATTTGGAATTTCTTTAGTAATTCTTTATTTCATAATGACAATAGTAAGACAACTAATAGAGCCAAAAGTAGTAAGTAATAATTTAGGTACACATCCATTTATAACATTACTATGTATGTATCTAGGATTTAAGATATTAGGTTTAGTAGGACTAATCATAGGACCGGTTCTTATGATAATATTCAAAAATGTATTCTCTACAATGTTTAAATCAGGATATTTTAAGAATATATTTGTATTAAAGAAAGAGAAGAAAACAGAGAGCAAAGCTAGTAAAGAATAAGATAAGCCGACAAGTATAGAACGTAATCGCAATATTACGTTCTATTTTTATGTGTTTTTTATAAACATACGAATAAAATATTTGACAAATTATATAATATAATATATAATTAGTACCAGGTAACAAAATAAGTAAACAAGATGAGAACTAATATTAAAACTAATAGATTATATATATTTGAAGGGAGAATAATATGTTAGGAAATGTATTAAGTACAAAAGCAAAATACAAAGGGTACAAATTAATAAGAGATGGATTTTTAGACACAACATCTAGACTTCCAGAAAAAGTAGGGTTCTTAGAAAAAAGACCTGGAATGGATAAGTTTAGAGAAATTACATATAAAGAGTTTAGAGATGATGTTGCAAGCGTAGGAGCGGCATTAATTGAAGAATTAGATCTAAAAGGTGAAAGAATAGCAATTATTGGTGAAAACAGCTATGAATGGGCCGCATCATACTATTCTGTAGTATGTGGTGCTGGTATAGTTGTACCATTAGATAAAGAGCTTCCAGCAGAAGAAGTGTTAAATTTAATTAACCGTTCTCATGCAAAGGCAATTTTCTATTCACCAAGAAAGAAAGAAATAATTGAAGCTATTCGTGATAGAGCAACAAATATTAAAGCGTTTATTCAATTATATGAAAATGAAAATACAATAGAAAACAAAACAGAAAAAGACTATACTTTTGAAGAATTAGCTAAAGTAGGATACAAATATAAAGAGGAAGTTCTATTTAATGAAAAAATAGATGAAGATGAATTTAGAATATTATTATTTACATCTGGTACAACAGCTCAATCTAAAGGTGTAATGCTATCTAACAAAAATATTATGGCTAATATGGAAGCAGCATTAGAATATGTTACATTATATGAAGATGATAGATTCTTCTCAGTATTACCACTTCACCATACATACGAAGCATCTATTGGTATGATTATACCTATTTCAGCAGGTCTTTCTATAGGATATGCTGGTGGACTTAAGAGCATAGCAAACGATATTAAAGATCTTGAGCCTACAGTTATGTTAGTTGTTCCAGCTTTAATAGAAAGCTTAATAAAGAAGGTAAATAAAAACATAGATAAACAAGGTAAAACTAAAGTTGTAGATGTTATGTCTGATGTTACAAATGCATTTGGTAAACCTGGTAGATCATTAAAGAAAATAGTATTTAAGGATATATTAAAAGCTTTAGGTGGAAAGATTAGAATAATAGTTTCTGCTGCAGCTCCAATAGATCCATTAGTAGGTAAGAGAATAGAAGACTTCGGTATAAGCTTCTTACAAGGATATGGATTAACAGAAACAGCACCACTTGCTACATTAGTACCAGAGACTAAGAGAAATCCAGCATCAGTTGGTAAAGCCGGAAGTTGTTCAAAAGTAAAAATACATAATCCAAATGAAGATGGAATAGGTGAAGTATTAATAAAAGGTTCTAACCTAATGCTTGGATATTATGAAGATGAAGAAGAAACAAAGAAATCTATCGTAAAAGGGTGGTTCCATTCAGGCGACTTAGGATATTTAGATAAAGATGGATTCTTATTCTTAACTGGTAGATGTAAAAACTTAATAATAACTGGTAACGGTAAGAATGTATATCCAGAAGAAATAGAAACATTAGTTAACCAAATATCTTACGTAAATGAGTCAATGGTATATGCAAAACAAGATCCTAGAGATGAAAAAGAATCAATAATAGCAGTTAAAGTAACTCTAGACACAGCATTCCTTGATGAAAAATATGGCAAGAATAAATATCCATCAGATGAAGAACTTCATAAATTAATTTGGGAAGAAATAAAAGAAGTAAACAAAAAGCTTCCAAGTTATAAATGGATAAAAGAATTAGAAGTTAAAAAAGAAGATTTCGTAAAAACAACTACAATGAAAATCAAAAGACATGAAGAAATGAAAAAATAATATTAAATAAAGAGCAAAAAGACGTCTTTAGACGTCTTTTTATCTTTTTAGGTAAAAGTTTAGTCTAAAAGAATAAACTAACCTTAATTTCCGCTTACAGCGCTTTTAACAGCATCAATATCTGCCATACCTGCAGGAGCAGCTGGTACATAGTAACCATTATCTCTTGCGAATACATATAATTGCCATTGTAAATCTTCTAATTCATTTCTGTAAGAAACTAA
>JAFXEC010000030.1 GCA_017521005.1 Clostridia bacterium
CTTTTATATGCTTTACAGAATATACCGGCCAACTGTCTGCGTTATCTGTATCTCTTACATACGCATATTTAACTAAATACGCCTTATTATTTGTAACATATACAACTGCGCTATATACGCCTAAAAGATTGGCTTTTTTAGCTGTTACACATATTATTCTATCACTAACTTCTTCAATGCTTGCCGCGTATATTTCTGTTATCTTAACACCACCGTTTAAGAATTTGTATGATCCTAACGCTTCTTTTACATATTTTTCATCTTGAGATGTTGGTTCTAACTTAGTTGGGAATGATAGGTTTTTCTCTATGTTGCTAGATAATGCTAAATATCCATTTGGTAATGTGTCCTTACCAACAGTTGTATAAATTAACCCCTCACTATGTTTACGGATACTTGCTGTTGAGAACGTACCATATAAATTTTCATTAGAATACAAATTAACTTCTAGCTTATTAGCAACTGGATTTGCTGTATAATATCTATCTGCATCTATCCAACTACCATCTTTACTTGCTCCTAATAATATGCCGTTATATATTATTACATTGCTATCTTTAACTATTGTATCTGAAACATTTTTATTAGATTTATATTCTTTAGAGTAAATAATATAATTGCCACTAAAAATATATATTAAAAAAGAAATACAAGACACTATAACTATTATAAATAGCGCTATAAATAACGGTATTAATTTTCTTGCTTTACTTACCTTTTTCATTTACTCTTTCCTCCTTCGTCAATAGAAAAAATACATCCACAATATTTTTGTCTGTATAATCCTAAATCTTTTGCTTTATGTTGGCCTGGCCAAAACAAAGGTCTAAAATCTTCATAGGCGAATTTAACGCCATATTTAGCCGCTAACTTTTCGCAAACAGAAATTATTACATCATGCTTTTGATAAGGGCTAATTAAAAGCGTAGTGGTCACTGAAGTATACCCATTATCTTTAGCATATTCAAAAACCTTTTCAAGTCTTGATGTATAACAATATTCACAGCGCATATTGTATCCTTCTTCTTTGTGATTTACAGCATGTTTTGCCCAACTTAAAAGATTATATTCATCTAGAAATATGCCTTCTTTATTATTCATAGCTAAATATTCTTTTAATGTTTCTTTTCTTTTTTCATACTCTGTTTTTGGATGTATGTTTATATTATACCAAATAACATCAAAATCTGATTTAGATTCTAAATTATACTTTTCTAAATTTTCATTTACATCATCAAAAACCGCAACTAAACACGGCGCACAACATGCGTGTATTAGTAATTTATCCTTCATATTTTACCCCCATGTGTTCATATGCAAGTTTTGTTGCTATTCTACCTCTTGGCGTTCTATTTATATATCCAATTTGCATTAGGTATGGTTCATATACATCTTCTATTGTATCTTTATCTTCACCTGTTGCTGCAGCTAAAGCATCAAGTCCTACCGGTTTACCATTAAATTTAGTTATCATAGTATCAAGTATTCTTCTATCTACTTCATCAAGACCATTTTCATCTACTTCTAATTTGTCCAAAGTAGCTTTCGCAACTGCATAGTCTATTGTATCTTTATCTTCTACTTCAGCAAAATCTCTAACTCTTTTTAAGAATCTATTTGCTATTCTTGGAGTTCCTCTACTTCTAGAGCCAATTTCTAATGCCGCTTCTTCTGTAATTCCAATTCCAAGTTTTTCAGCGTTCTTTTCTACTATTGTAGCAAGCTCTTTTACAGAATAAAGTTCTAGTCTATGTATTATTCCAAATCTGTCTCTTAAAGGTCCAGATAGTGCTCCTGCTTTTGTTGTAGCGCCAACTAGTGTAAACTTTGGAAGATCTATTCTAATACTTCTTGCAGAAGGGCCTTTGCCTATCATAATGTCTAAGTTATAGTCTTCTAGCGCTGGGTAAAGAACTTCTTCTATCGTTTTCTTTAATCTATGTATTTCATCTATAAACAACAAATCGTTTTCTTCTAAATTTGTTAATATTGCTGCAAGATCTCCCGGTTTTTCTATTGCTGGTCCTGATGTAACTTTAATATTTACACCCAACTCCGTAGCTATAATATTGGCAAGAGTTGTTTTACCAAGCCCCGGTGGTCCATATAGCAAGACATGATCTAAAGCTTCGTTTCTTTTTCTTGCTGCTCCAATATATATTTTCATGTTTTCTTTTACTTTTGTTTGCCCAATATATTCAGTAAAATCTCTAGGACGTAGACTTGTTTCTACTCTCTCATCTTCTTCCCAATTATATTCAGGCATTATTACTCTGTCTTCAGTCATATTTATACCTCTTTTTCTTTTATGATTATATCACAGACATATATAAATGCAAGAAAAAACGCCAGATTATTATCTAGCGTTTTTCTTATGTTTTAGAACTTCACATAGTTTGCAACAAGCTTAACATCCGCAAAATGGCCACCAGCTTCTTCGGTAGTAAATTCCAGAACAATTTTATTCGTTCCATCTTCTACATCAAAGAGACTTCTGAGTTCACCCATTTTGATTCTGTTATACGGCTTTCTTGCATATTTCTTGTACAACGAAATGTAAATATCAAAAGGCTTCATGGTGTATTGGTTTGCGCTAAGGCTCACCTTTTTAGGCGCAGGATTCTCTGAGTCGTAACAAATAACGAGCTCATAACGCTGCACGCCCTTACCGCTTTTCATATCTACATAAAGTTGCTGTTCCATGTCATACATGGTGTAGGCTGAAGTTTCTTCAACACGATCTTTGTAGTGCTTTCTTATCCGTACACATTCTGCTTTCAAGAAGTTCATTTTTCGTCCTCCACTTATATATTTTAATAAGCATTATGTTTACCAACATTAATATTATACTATAAAATAAAGGAATAGTCAAATTAACTATTCCTTTAATATTTAGTTATATTATTTAGCATAGAATGATGAATTCTTAAATGCTTCAAACGCATCTAGTTTTACATCTGTTTTTTCAAATTGTCCTGCTACATCATCTAATCCCGCAACACCTTTTATGTTTTCTGTTGTGTAATAGTATGTATTTGCTATTGTCCCTGGTGTGCTTCCACTATTTTCTCCAATTATAGCACCAGTTGCTTCACCAGTAACTGAACCTATATTATATACATTAGAAATTTTTCCACCATTTAGTAATCCTGCAATACCACCTGCAACATCTATTTTTTCTTCAAACGATCCCGTTACTATCATTCCTTTATTATATGAATTAGTTATTGTTCCCGTTAATAAACCAACAATACCGCCAGTAATTCCTCTCACTCCTGTAGAATTAGAAATAATTTTTCCTTCGTTATAACAATCTGTAACACTTCCTGGGGTAGTACCTGCAATACCACCAGCTTGTTGAGTATTAGATATTACTTCTCCATAATTCTTGCAATTTGTAATATTTGAAGTATTTAGTGATACTAACGAAACAATACCACCAGCAATGTTATTTGCTTCTATTTTACCTCTATTCTCACAGCCTATTATTGAACCGCCACTATTACCACATACAGATGCTATTCCGCCAGCACCGCTTAACGAATACACTTCACCGCTATTAGTACAGTTTTCTATTAATCCATTAGTATGACCTATAACGCCACCACCTTGTTGATTAGTAGCATTTATCTTACCTGTATTTTTACAATTGCGAATTGTACTTGTATTATCCGTTGTAACCCCAGCAATACCTCCTAACACCGCTTGTCCTGTCACATATCCACTATTATTACATTTCTCAATTGATGTAGTGATAGCTTGCCCTATAATCCCCGCTATACATTGTGTGTCACCACTAATAGTGCCACTATTGGTACAATTTGTTATTTTACATTCTTTAGCAATACCTGTAATTCCTGCTATATTTCTTTGTGATGTTACATTGCCGTTATTTATACTTCCATCTATAAAAGAATTTATACTTGCACCAGATATGCCGGCTGCATTTAATGTTCCTTCGACAGAACCGTTATTTGTACATTTAGTAATTTTTGCCCCATCGTCTATTTCACCAGATATGCCGCCAACAGTTGAGTCATCAGATATAACTGTTCCATTGTTTGTACAATTTATTATCTCGTTTTTACCTATTCCTAACCAACCAGTTATGCCGCCCGCAAATCCAATTGATACATTATCTACAAATTCTTTTTCTGGTTTTTTTGCATGAATCTTACCATTATTTACACAATCTGTTATGATAAGTGATGCGCCTTCCCCCATTTCAGACGATCCAGCAATTCCACCTACTTGTTGATAGTTAGATGTTATATTCCCATAGTTATAACATTTTGATATCGTCATTGCTGAAGAACCGGATATTTCACCAACAATTCCGCCAACACATTTACCACGGCTTCTCATCGCCACTTCATTTTTACCGATTACATTTCCGTAGTTTTTACAATTTATTATATTTCCGGCAAACATTGTTCCGGCAATCCCGCCAGCTAATTGTCCGCTATTTCCTATTTCTTCACTGTCTACTGCTGTTATATGTGCTCTGTTTATGCAGTTTTCTATAACTCCTTTACTATATCCCGCTATACCTGCTACAGCTGCTCTACCGTATATATTACCTGAAAATATTTCTACATTTTTTATAACCGCTTTTTCTTCTATAACTCCAAACAATCCAACACCGCGTATTGTGCTTTTATCTATATTTATGTTAGATATAATGTGTCCTTTGCCATCAAAAGTACCATTAAAATACACCGTACTTGAAGTCCATTGTGATTCGTCTGAAACAGTAGAATTTCCCATTCCTATTGGTGTAAATTCAATATTATTTAAGTTAATATTTGCTGTTAATTCTACATATTTACCTTCAAATGTATTTCCTTCATTTACTAGCTTAGCAAAATACACTAGTTCTGCAGCATTAGATATTAAATATGGAGTTGTTTGTTCTCCATTACCATCTGCAAACGATTCGGCATTTGCATTTCCATCCCATGGATTTTCTGTTGATGCAGTAAATTTATCTAAATAGTCTAACGCATCCATATGTTCTAATTCGCTTTCGTTTGTTTCATCTACTGCTTGCCCTGCCTTGTCTATTACTCCTGTATTATTTAATGAAACAATTACACTCGCTGCTAATATTATCATTACTATTATTGTTATTACCAATACTATTAATGATATACCCTTCTTTTGTTTGTTTATCATAAGTTTCTCCTTTTTATTTACAAATTTACAAATTAATATTATCTTATATTTTCTTTTCTTTCAATAATTTTGTGTATTTGTAACAGATTTGTAATACATAAAAAAGAGTATATACAATGTATATACTCTTAATTTTTATTTTAATATAGATAATATATTATTTATACTATCTGTTGTTTGCTCTCCTGTTGTCATATTCTTTAATGTTACTTTGTTTTGTTTTTCTTCATCTTCACCGATTATTATTACATATGGGGCTTTAATTCTATTAGCATAATTCATCATAGATTTTACACTCTTTTTAGAATAATTTACTTCCGTGTTAATATTAGCATCTCTTAATACTTTTGCAATATTTAATGCATATGTTAGCTCTTCATTCATTGGAAGAATCATAACATCTGCTGTAGTTGCTTTAGATGCTTCTATTATTCCAGCCTCTTGTAGTTTATAGAATAGTCTTGAAAGGCCAATCGAAATACCTACACCTGGAAGCTTTTTATTTGTATAGAACTCTGCTAAGTTATCATATCTACCGCCAGAGCATACACTTCCCATAGATGGATATTCGTTAAGTATTGTTTCATATACTGTTCCTGTATAGTAATCTAATCCTCTTGCAATTGTTAAATCTATTCTAAAGTTGCTGTCTGGAACTCCAAATCCTCTAATACCTTTAACAACCTCTTTTAACTCATTTACACCAGTTACAAAAGCTTCTTTATCTATGTTTAGTTTTGTTAAAGCTTCTAATACTTCATCGGTAGCACCTTTTATTTCGATAAATTCTAGTATCTTATCTGCTACATTTTCAGTCATTTCTAGCTTAATAAGTTCCTCTTTAACAGCATCTCTTCCTATTTTATCTATCTTGTCTATTACTCTTAATACGTCTGCCGCTTTTTCCGTTAAATCTAAAGATTCAAAGAAACCGTTTAATACTTTTCTATTGTTTATTCTTATAGTAAAGTCTGAAAAACCTAAAGAAGTAAATGTTTCATATATAATAGCAGGTATCTCTGCATCTGTCATAAGAGGTAATGTTTCATCCCCTATAACATCTATATCACATTGATAGAACTCTCTAAATCTACCTTTTTGAGTTCTTTCACCTCTAAAAACTTTACCTATTTGATATCTTCTAAATGGGAAAGCTAATTCTCCTTGGTGCATAGCTACATACTTAGCTAGCGGTACAGTTAAATCGAATCTCATAGATATATCTGTATCGCCTTTATTAAATCTATATATTTGTTTTTCTGTTTCTCCGCCGGCTTTTGCAAGCAATACTTCTGAATACTCAAGTATTGGTGTATCTAATGGCGCAAATCCAAATTTTTCGTAAGATGCGCGTATTTTATCATACATTTCATTAAATAAAATTTGATCCTTTGGAAGTAATTCCACAAAGCCTGCTAATGTTCTTGGTTTAACTTTATTATCACTCATTTTATTTCTCCTCGTTTGTTTCAACATATATATTTTAACATATATACATATTATTTGCAAACTTATGTAAATAGATTTTATGTGATAATGTGGTTATTTCTTATGTTTTGCTGTATTTTTCATATATTTGTGGTACAATATAACTGCTTGGAGGTTTACGATGGCTAAAAAGAATATATGTGGTTACACATTAGGAGAAGAAATATTTAGTTCAGTTTCACATGGTGTTGGTGCACTTCTCGGAATCGCCGCACTTGTGCTTTTAATAATATTTGCAGCTATAAACGGAGATGCGTTAGATGTGGTTGGCGTTTGTATATACGGAGCGTCTTTAATCGTTCTTTATACAATTTCTACATTATATCATTCGCTTACAAACGAAACTGCTAAAAAAGTATTTAAAGTGTTAGATCACTGTTCTATATATTTACTAATAGCAGGAACATTTACACCAATGTGTCTTTCTTGTATGCGTTCGCTAGGTTGGAAGTCTACTTTGCTTATTGTGTTAATATGGCTTGCAGCTATACTTGGAATTGTACTTTATGCATGCTTTCCAAAGAAACTTAAAATATTACATATTATTTTATATGTATCTATGGGGTGGAGCATACTATTCCTTATGAAAGATTTAATAGCAGTACTTAAAGCAGCAGAGGCTATGTCTACTCTATACTTCCTATTAGCTGGTGGTATAGCTTACACAGCAGGTGTAATATTTTATGTGTTTAAGAAGGTAAAATATTTCCATTCGGTATTTCATTTGTTTGTACTTGGTGGTTCAATATGTCACTTCTTTGCAGTATTGTTTTATTTCGTATAAATAACAACTATAATTAAAATATAAAGAACAAGGTAATTAAAACTCACCTTGTTCTTCTTTAATATTTAAACTTCTCTTTATTTTATCTATATTTCTTGCTATTATGTTATATCCTCTATGTGCTATATCTGTTGAGTTAGAAAAATCTAATAACGATACATTGTTTAAACAAAGTTTAACATTTACATCTGCAAGTTCTACTTTATCTTTATTTGATTCGTGAGACATTATATTAAAAGCTTGTGAAGATATCCCAAGTACATTTTCTATACCTAAATGATTTCCTTTATTGCAATTAAAAGTTACTACAATTATTTTATCTGCTCCCATTTTTCTTAATACATCTATTGGTGAATTTACTCGCACTCCGCCATCTATATATATATCATCTTTTATTCTCTTTGGAACAAATATTCCAGGCACACTACAACTTGCTCTTACAATACTTGAGAGCTTACCACCTTTTATGTATTTAGGTTCATCTTCATAATTAGTGTTTTCTTCTATTAAACACCATCTATCTTCGTATATATTGTCTTTTTTATCTATATCCACATTGCTAAAATATGTAATCTCACCAGTTTTGAGATTTACCGTAGGAATTGCTATAGGAAAAGAAAGGTCAGATATGTCTTCAACCCCTTTTTCTTTTAATATGTATTCTATCATTCTTTCTAACTTTATCCCTTTTACAAATCCTTTTATGCTCACTCTTTTCTTAAGCACAGAACCAAATAATTTGAACCCTATCCCTTTATCTATATCTATTATTCCGTCTTTATATCTATTTATTATCCTTAACATTTCATTAGGCGTATATCCTGCTGCATAAAGACTTGCTATTAAGCTACCGCTACTTGTTCCTGCAATATATTCTATATTTATACCATAATCTTTTAATGCTTCTAGCACTCCTATATGAGCTATCCCTTTAGCTCCTCCACCAGATAACGCAAGCCCAATACCCATAAAAAATACACCTCCAGTTTTATACTTTCAGTGTATTATATGTCTGATATTATTCTTTGTTACTTAACAACAGAAACGGCTATTCCATCTCCAATGTCTACTAAACTAGATTCTAATCTTTCATCTTCCTTTATTGTTTTTAGATACTCTCTAAGTCTATTTACAGCAGTTCTATGTTTATGTTCATTATAGTCTCCTAAAACTCTACCTTTGAACAGAACATTATCTGCTATTATTACAGAACCTGAATGAGTTAATCTCATGGCTTCTTCTAGATATTTCATATATTGACCTTTTGCTGCATCTATAAACACTACATCAAACTTCTCGTCTAGTGTCTTCATGTATTCATATGCATCGCCATGTACAACTTCAATTACATCTTCCATTCCATTGTCTTTTATATTTTCTCTAGCTATTTTTACCATTTCTTCGTTTAATTCCATAGTAACTATTTTACCACCATCTTGTAAATGTCTAGAAAAACATAATGCAGAATATCCAACTGCTGTGCCAACTTCTAATATTGTTTTTGGTTTTGCAAGCTCTAACATTATTTCTATAAACTCTAATGATGCATCTTGCAATATCGGTACATGATTTTCTCTTGCTTTTATTCTTATTTGTTCTATCTTGTTGTTATCTACCATTTTCATCACCCATACTATATACAATATCCATTATTCTTTCTGTTTCCTCAGCAAGAAGTTTTTTATCTTTTATATTTTCTTTGTCTACTTTTAAGTCTATTGGTTTACCATATACTATTCTTATTTTTCTAAATAGTTTTATCTTCTCTGTAATATGCATTGGCACTATTTGAACGTCCGCTGTAGCTGCTATATATACAGCGCCATGTTTTGCCTTAACGCCTTTATTTTTAGCCTTACGAGTTCCTTCAGGGAAAATTAAAAGGTTTTTATCATGTTTTGTTATTATCTTTACTGCATGATATACATGTCCAAAATCTTTCTTTCCTCTTTCTATCGGAAACACTCCTTGTGAGCTTAAAACTTTTGCAAATAATTTATTCTTAAAAAGTTCTGCTTTTGCCATTATTCCTAAATCTTGTATGTCTGTATAAATTAGCATTGCATCTATTGCGCTTACATGATTTGCTACAAATACATATCTTTTAGAAAAGTCTACATTTTCTCTGCCTTCAAATTTTACTCTAAAAAATGTTTTGCATAGAACAAAATCTAGCAATCCTCTTAAATCCATGTTATATTAATCCTTTCATTTTTACTAATTCTATAGCTCTTTCAACAACTTGCTCTATAGACATATTTGTTGAATCTATTTCTTCCATATCTTCTGTTTTTATTAAAGGTGATACTTCTCTTGTACTGTCCGCATGATCTCTTGTTTCTATCATTTCTAAAGCTTTTTCAAAAGTTATATCTTCACCTTTTTCTAATAATTGTTTATATCTTCTGTTCGCTCTTTCCTTAACATCTGCATTTAAGAAAATTTTAAGTTCTGCATCAGGAAACACAGAGCTGCCAAGATCTCTTCCTTCTATAATAATATTTCTATCTTTTGCAAGTCTTCTTTGTCTTTCTGCCATATATTCTCTTACAATTTTTATACTTGCAAATTTAGATGTTACTCTTGCTACATCTTCAGTTCTTATATATCCAGCAACATTTTCGCCGTCCAAATGTGGTTGCAATTTGCCGTCAACTTCCTTTAGTTCAATGTCTATTTCGCCTAATACTTTTTCTAGTTTTTCCATGTTTGTTGGTTCTAGTCCTGTTCTTATTGCGTATAGTCCTAATGTTCTATATAACGAGCCAGAATCTACATTTACTATATTTAATATTTCTGATAAGCTTTTTGCTAGTGTTCCTTTACCTGTACCAGCAGGTCCATCTATGGTAATTTTGTATCCCATCTTTGTTACACCCCTTTATTTTTATCTCGAAATATGTTATCATATATTTGGGTTAAAGTAAAGGGGTGCATCATATGCAAAATACTGATATTTTTGATAAAAGACTTCTAGTCCTTCTTCTTTTAAGAGAAGCAGGCCATGAACTTTCTGCGGAACAAATTTCTAATTTATGTTCCGAGTTTGAAGATATTACATATATAGATGTATGTATGTTTATAGATTCATTAAGAAACAGTGGCTATCTAGATGAAACTTTTGATGGCACTAGAACCTTCTATTCCCTTTCACCTGCTGGTGAGGAGATTTTAGGAGAACTTCTTGAATTAGTTCCTGGCATTAACCTGTTAAATATTAAAAATATTTTGAAAAATTCTTTTGAAGATTATAAACAAAATTATGAAATAGATACTATGATTCTTCCAATTAAAGAAGATGAATACAAAGTGAGTTGTTATATTAAAGATGATAACGATGAATTAATTAACTTAACTATTTACGCTGGAGATAAAGAAACGGCTAAAAATATATCTAACAATTGGAAAGAAAATGCTGATGATTTATATGGTAAAATAATAGAACTTATGACAAATTAGTCATAAGTTCTTCTTTTTATATATTATATCCTTAATTAGTTCATATATGGGTCCCATTCTTTTAATGAAACACCACCAAGAGCACCTGCTATTGGTTCTAAGTTATATGTAAATGTATACATATAATCTTCACCAGAATAAAACACATTTGCTATTACACCCGTTTGTTCATATATAGCGAGCAATTTGCCCATATCTGCAACTTGGTCAGCTTTACTTAATCCAGAAAAACCAGGATGATTTAATAATTCTTGTGTTGCTGAATCTATGTCCTTCATATGAGCTTGGTATATTTCTTCTAATTTGTATGTATTATTCTCATTTGTTATGTTTATTTTGTATACTAAAACAACAGCAAGTACAACAAACACTAATATTACCCATATTGGATTCATTTTTTTAGTTTCTGTTTCTTTCTTTTTCATATGTTTTCTCCCCTTACCTAATTTATATATCTATATTATTACATATATTGTTTATTTGCAAGCAAAAATAAACATCCTAACAAAAATGTTAGAATGTTTATTTATATATTAATCTTTATTTAAAGGTTTCATTGTTGGGAAGAATAAGATATCTCTTATTGAGTAGCTATTTGTAAGTAGCATAATAAGTCTATCTAATCCAATTCCTAGACCTCCTGTAGGTGGTAAACCTATTTCTAGGCAGTTAACGAAATCTTCATCCATTCCACCAGCTTCTTCATCACCTAAAGCTTTAGCTTCTGCTTGTTTTACAAATCTTTCATATTGATCTATTGGATCGTTTAATTCTGAGTATGCATTACCATATTCACGTCCACCAATGAATAATTCAAATCTTTCAACAAGTGTAGGGTCTGATGGTTTTCTCTTTGTTAAAGGAGAAACTTCTACTGGGTAGTCTATTATAAATGTTGGTTGAATTAAAGTATCTTCTACGAATTCTTCAAAGAACATGTTTATAATGTGTCCTCTTGTATTCTTTATAGGATCAACTTCAAGGCCTTTTTCTTTAGCTAGAGCCCTAGCTTCATCATCTGTTTTAATAGTATTAAAGTCTATTCCTGTTTCGTTTTTGATAGCTTCTATCATAGGAAGTCTCTTCCAACCTGGTGTTAAATCTATATCTACACCTTGGTAATTAATTTGCATTGTTCCTAATACGTTTCTAGCTATTGTAGAAATTATTTCTTCTGCAATATCCATCATATCGTTATAGTCTTCATATGCAGCATATAATTCTATATTAGTAAACTCTGGATTGTGTTTGATATCCATTCCTTCGTTTCTAAAGTTTCTACCAATTTCATATACCTTTTCAATACCACCAGCGATTATTCTCTTTAAGTTTAATTCTGGAGCTATTCTTAAATACATATCTAGGTTAAGTGTATTATGGTGAGTTACGAATGGTCTTGCAGCATCTCCAGTAGCTACTGTAGTAAGTATTGGAGTTTCAACTTCAAGATATCCTTTTTCATCTAATATTCTTCTTAATTCTTTAATTATAGCACTTCTAGTTATGAATGTATCCTTAACTTCTGGATTCATTATCATATCCACGTATCTTTGTCTATATCTTAAATCTACATCCTTTAATCCATGATACTTTTCAGGAAGTGGTCTTAAAGATTTTGTTAAAAGCTTAACTTCTTTAGCGTGAATAGAGATTTCCTCTGTTCTTGTTTTAAATACAAATCCTTTAACACCTATAATATCTCCTATATCATATGTCTTAAATTCTGTATATGCTTCTTCACCTAAATCATTTATGCTAACATAGCATTGTAATCTTCCATACATATCTTGAATATGGCAAAAAGAAGCTTTTCCCATTATTCTCTTTCCCATTATTCTACCAGCAACGACTACATCTTTTTCGTTTAATTCATCGAAATTTTCTTTAACGTCTTTGCTTGTATGTGTTCTATCATATTTTGTTACTTCGAAAGGATTTTTACCTTTTTCTTGTAACTCCTTTAACTTGTCCATTCTCACTTGAACTAACTTATCGATGTCTTCTTCTGTTTGTAAAGACTCATTTACATTTTCTTCTTGCATCTTTTTACCCTCCTTAATATGCTAAGCAGTATGTAGCAAGCTACATACTTTTACTTATTTCTAATATTTTATATTTTGCAACTCCATCTGGAACTTCAACATCTACTTCATCACCTTTTTTGTGCCCAAACAATGCTTTACCAACTGGTGATTCTACAGATATTTTACCACTTGCTAAATCTATTTCAGTAGATCCAACTATATGATATTCTATTTCTTCTTCAAATTCATAATCATAAAGTTTAACTAATGTACCAATACCAACTTCTTTAGTTGAAATATTGTCTACGATTTCAGCATTTCTTACCATTACTTCTAGTTCAGCGATTTTTGCTTCTAACAAAGCTTGTTCATTTTTAGCTTCATCGTATTCTGAATTTTCAGATAAGTCTCCAAATTCCTTTGCTTCTTTTATTTTAGCAGCTACTTCCATCTTCTTTGGTCCTTTTAGATATGCTAGCTCTTCTTGTAATTTATTATATCCTTCTTGTGTAAGAAGTACCTTGTTTTCTTCCATTTTATTTTCCTCCTAATTTTGCTTGGTATAGTTTACCCTATATCATAGTGTTTGTCAAGAGTTATGTATTTTAACACACACGCAATTGGTAGTAATCCGTACCTTTCCCTTAAATAATCTATTTCAGTTATTTCATTTCTTATTTTATTAAATAAAATTATATTAGTGTTAAACTTGTCTGTAAAAGCTGTTTCTACATCTATTACACAAGCTTTTTTATTTAATCTCATTCTTGGATAATTTGATTTATAATCATCTACATAATATACGACATCATAGTCTATAAACGCTTTCTTATTATATTTAATTATCTCAATTGCCGTTCCTTCTGTATCATTTATACTATCTATTCTATCTATTATATCTTTTGTTATACTCTCTTTTATATAAATGTTTACTTTTTTATATTCATTTACAGCAGCCTTAATAACATTAAAGTCTATATTTGCAATTTCTTTATATACAAATAACATTTTAATATTTTCTTTTACTAGCTTATTTTTTACCACATACTCTTCAATATATTTAGTAAAGTTTACATCCATTTCGTTTGGTGGAATTAATTTAACTATCTCTAATTTGCTTAATAATTCTTTTAAATAATTAATATGTTTATCTGTAACATTTATATCATTTGCTAGTATATATAGCGCCTTGTTTCTACCCAAGGCCTTATTTATTTTATTTTCAAATGATTTTACTTTTATTTTATCTAATATATTTTGTTTTAATTTTGTCTTTAGATTAGCTATTTTATTTAGCTTTTCTTTGGATAAAATTATCTCTTTTACAAAATTTGTTTCTAATATTTTATATTCTTTTTCTATTATGTATTTACTTTGTGTTTTAACATCAAGCAAAATAAAATTCATATATATCACCTAAATAATATATATGAAAATTTTATTTTTATATTACTATTATTCTTGGTGTTTGTCTTGTTTTGAAAGTTTAAGTTTATCTTTTGCCTTAGCTACGCTTACTCTTTCTCTATTATTATCTAATGTTCTAACAAGTATGCTTGTTAATTTATCTCCTGTTAAATTACGTTTCATTTTACCATCTTCAACAAAAGATATTATTCCTGTTTCTTCAGATACAACTATTACTAATGCATCTGATACTTCACTCATTCCTATTGCCGCTCTATGTCTTGTTCCCACATCTGCTGGTACTAAATTTTCTGATGCTAAAGGGAGTACGCATTTAGCTGCTTTTATTTCATTGTTTTTAATTATTATTGCTCCATCATGAAGCGGAGTTCTTGGATTAAATATTGTTTGTATTAATTCTGATGATACTTTTGCAGAAAGATCCACGCCTTCGCGAATAATATCATTTATTTTAGTGCTTTGTTCTATTACTATTAAAGCACCTATCTTTTTAAGCGACATTATTTCCACTGCTTTTACTATCTCAGATACTACTTGTTTATCTCTTAATTTGTCATCAAAATCCCAAATTAAAGATATATTTTTTCTTCCTATTTTTTCTAACGCACTTCTAAGTTCTGGTTGGAAAACAACTATAATAAGTGTTATACCATGAATTACAAATGTTTCAGAAATGAATGTTAATATTGGTAGATCTAACATTCTTGCTAGTCCTTGTACAAGTACTATTATAAAGAACCCTTTAAATATTTGTCCTGCTCTTGTTTGAACTACAAGTCTATATATGTAGTATGCTATAACTGCAACTATTGCTACATCTAATATTAAAAGTATTACTCTTTCTGGGCTAGATATATCAAAAGCTTGTTTTAGATTACGAACTAACTCCATGAAGTTTGCTGATATACTTTCCATCTCTACCTCCTATTACAGCATTGCTACAAATAATGCTGAGAATACTCCAAGTATGCTTCCGCCAATTAGAATCCATACAAGTATTTTCAACCATATACTATCTCTTTTCATTTTACAACCTCTTTTCTATTTTATTTTATATTATTTAACTTATTAATTTTTTATCTCAATATCTATATAATCTTTATTTTCGCCAAGCTCTTTAGGATTAAACATTACATGTAGTTGTCCATTTTTAATGTAGAATTCTTCTAATCCAGTCATTGTATATGTATATGTTGACTCTGTAAATAACTTTTTAGATATTGCATATGATTTAACAGCTTCTTTTATAGTTGTTTTATATGTATTACCTAGTATTATAGGCGCCACATCTTCTTGTGTTATAATTTTACCTGTTGCAAGATCTATAGTTACTCCATAAAGTTTATATGTCATATCTCGACCTGCTAAATCATCAATTATTCTTTCATAGAACGTGAAAGATAATAAACGTTTACCTTCAATCTTGCTCTCATATGTGTTATATGTAACTTTATATGTAAATTTATTTTCTAAACTTGCAGATTGTTCTTTTACCGCTTCATATCTTTCCATGAATTTGTTTAGTATTGCAGTATTTACATCATCTAAAGCTGCACCATTTATTTTAATTACCGGAACTGATAAATTTTGTTTGAAGTTACCTTTGGTTGTTTTATGTGTATCATTTCCTACCTTATATTCAATTTTATCTAAGTATTCTTCTGAGTATATATCTACTTCTGGGTTTTCTTCTGGCTCATCATAAATACTTACAGAACCTACAGGCACAAATAAATCTTGTGCTAGCACTTTAGGCGCTGGTTCATTTTTCATTAAATAAAATACAGACGCAGTTCCTACACATGAAAAAACAACAAAACCAAATAATCCTGCTTTTGATTTTTTCTTAGGACGTCTTTCATAATTCATTAATTCCATTTAACTTACTCCTTTGTTAAAATTTACTGCATATATTTTATCATATATTAGGCATTTTTTCAACTTATTACAAGTTATTTAGCACTAGCTTGAACAGCAGTAATTGCTATCGCACCAACAATGTCTTTTGCCTTACAGCCTCTAGACAAATCGTTGATTGGTTTGGCCAGTCCTTGAGTTATTGGGCCGTATGCTGTACCATTGCCTAGTCTTTCGACTAATTTATATCCAATATTTCCCGCTTCCAAATTAGGGAATATTAGTACATTTGCTTCTCCAGCAACTTTTGAAGTTGGAGCTTTTAATTTTGCAACATTTTTATCTAACGCTGCATCTAATTGAAGTTCACCATCAATTATTATATCTTTTCTTTTTTCTTTCACTAGTTTTAATGCAGATGTTACTGCATCTATTTCTTCGGCTTTAGCACTTCCATATGTAGAATAAGATAACATTGCAAGTTTTGGGGTTTCACCTATTAATTGTTTATATGTATCATTTGATGCAATTGCTATTTCAGACAATTCTTCTACTGTTGGTTTTTGAATTAATCCGCAATCTGCAAATATATATTCTTTTTCATATCTAGAATCTGGTACTTCAAGAAGGACACATGAAGATACACATTTTGCTCCCGGTCTAGTTTTGACAATTTGTAACGCTGGTCTTAAAGTATCTGCTGTAGAATGTATTGCTCCGCATACTAAACCATCTGCATGTCCAAACTTAACCATTAAAACACCAAAATATATTTCATCTTTTACAAGTTCTGTTGCTTTTTCTATTGTCATACCTTTTTCTTTTCTTAATTCATAAAGTCCATTTACATATTCATTATATCTTTCAGATTTAACTGGATTTATTAATTCTATTCCAGTTATATCCAATCCGTGTTCGGCAGCCATTTCTTCAATTCTATCTACATCTCCAAGAAGAACCACTTTAGCAATTCCTTCTGCTTGAGCTTCA
>JAFXEC010000031.1 GCA_017521005.1 Clostridia bacterium
CATTTCTTTTGCATCTAGGCTTTGTGTTCCTGCAGATTCACAGATTATTGTTGGTTCTAGTTTAAGCTTCTTTATTGCATTTATTACTGCTTTGTAGTCTGGTCCAAAACCTTCATCTGCAAATGTTACGTGTTGTTTTTCTCCACCATTTTCTGTGTATTCCATTTTACTAAAGTGACTGTGGAAATGTTTCATTCTTTCATATCCTAGTTCATCTATATACATTTGAAGTTCCTCCACAAAGTCTTCTTCTGTTTTAAGTGCTCCTATATGTCTACAGTATAGATGTCCAAAGTCTATTGTTGGTATTAGTCTTTCGTCCACTTTACACATCTTTATTATTTCTTTGCTATCTCCTAGTTGGTTTATCTTACCCATTGTTTCTGGGCATATTGTTATATCTCCTAGTCCTAGCTTGTCCGCTTCTTCTAATGCTCTTTTAAGAAGTGCACAGGCACTATCTACTGCATATTCTCTCTCTAATCCTAGAAGTGCTCCTGCATGAACTACAACTTTAGTTGCTCCCATTTTCTTTGCTGCTGCCATAGAATCTGTTATGTATTTTATTGTAGATATCTTCTTTGCTTCTTCTTGTGTAGAAAGCGAAATATAATATGGTGAGTGAACACTTAAAGAAATGTTATATTTCTCTGCTGTCTCTTTTAGTTTTGCTGCTTTCTCATCAGATATTCTAACACCCCTTGAGCATTGATACTCATACGCATCAAGTCCCATTTCTGCTAAATACTTTGGCATCTCTTCTGAGTTTTTATATCCTGCATTATAGAATGCATCATCATTTCCTGCTGGTCCAAATTTCATATTATTCCTCCATACCTCTTACTTTTTCTTTCATTATTTTTACTACTTCATCGTGAACTATTCCATTTGTTGCAATAGCTCCGTTTATATCTTCATCGTATCTTTGGTCTTCACCAAATAAATCTGTAAATTTACCGCCTGCTTCTTCAACTATTATTTTAGCTGCTGCAACATCACAGTTTTTGCCTTTGCTTCCTGGGAATATTACTACTGTATATTCTCCACTTGCAACACAAGTACAAGCTCTAGCAACACTACCAATGCTTGTATAATATGTCTTTTTACTTAGTTCTCTCATACAATCATAGATATCGTATTTAGAAAGACTCCACATATCATAGTTGCCTATACATCTTTTATCTTCTAAAGTTATATCATTTACATGTATTCTATTTCCATTTACATATGCACCTTTATTCTTAGCAGCATAATATGTTCTACTATTAAACGGATCACATATTACTCCAACTACTGGTTTACCATCTACTACAAGTGCAAGTGAAAACACTGCTACTGGTATATGTCTTGCATACATAGCTGTTCCATCTACTGGGTCACATACCCAAACATAGGTGCTTTTACCAAACTTTTCTTCTTCTCCATCTACCGAATGAGTTGGAAATTCTTCTTTTACTCTTTCTATTAAATAATGGTTTATTTCTTGGTCTGCTTTTGTTACTATTGTTTGATCCACTTTATATTCTGAATCTATTTTATATCCATAGTATCCAAGCATTATTTCTTTTGCTTTTTCTGCAATTTCTAAAGCAAATTTTAAATATCTTTCGTTCATTATATATTCCTTCTTTAATTATTTTTTATCTTTCATTATTAGTTGTTATTTATACATCCATCCTAAAAGCAAATCTGAAAGCCCTGTACAAAGACTTAAATATCCATTTAAGAATGGTTCTGTACCAAACAACATTACAAGTATTGTTCCAATTACTATATATGGTCCAAATGCCATATATGAGGTGTGTTCTGTCTTTTTTAATACTATTAATATAATTGCTACAATAGCTGCCATAAAGAAAGCAAGTATTGTAATAGTAAAGATTATATCTGCCTGAGCAAAGAAATCTAAGAATCCTGTTGGAAGTCCTTTTATTCCAAATATTAAACCAAGGCATGCCATAAGTTTAACATCTCCCATTCCCATACCTTCTTTTCTAAATACTAAAATTGAGAATAGCGCAATTAAAAGATATATTCCTCCACCTGTTATAAGTCCTATTATATGTCCTAACCAATTTGTATGATCTACCGCTGTTGCTATTATTCCTAATAGAAGTAACACCACTTGTACAGTATCTGGTATTAGTTGCATCTTAAAATCTAATACTAACGCTACCATAAGCATTGAAATGACAATCATATACAAGTATTTTAGAAATGTAGCTTGTACAAAGTATGCTACTAGATTAAACAAAATTACAAATAATATTGAATATTTAATATTCCACTTAAATCCTGTTTTAAGCGTTGGTATCACTTTCTTCAATTCATCTTCGTCTACTATTATTTCTGGTAGTCTATAAATTAAATGCGCCGTTACTTGTCCAAGTATTAGCGCTAGTATCGTTGCTATGATATAGTTAATCATTTGCACTCTCCTTTTCAAGTTTCTTCATTACCATTCTTTCAAATGGTCTTTTAAATGATGTGTATATTCCTTCTTTTTTACTTAATGGATTTACTAAAATAGATTTTATTCCAAATCTATTTGCTCCCCATACATCAGTAAATAATTGGTCACCAACTAAAACAACTTCTTCTTTTTTTACATCCATTATATTTAAAGCCATAGCCATAGCTTTTGTACCTGGCTTTCTAGCAAAGTATAATCCGTAAATATCTAAATCTGTCATTATTTTTTTAACTTTCTTTACATTTAATGTGTTACTTACAAGACATATTTTGTATCCTAATGTTTTTGCTTCCTCTATCCATTTTCTGTTTTCTTCAGTTATGCCTTTACCAAGTGTTGTAAGTGTATTATCTACATCAAACATAATGCCTTTTATATTATCTCTTTCAAGCAAAACAAAAGGTATGTTTGAAACTTTGTCTATTTTGTATGTTGGTTTAAATCTTTTCAAGATTAGCCCTCCCTTAACTTTGTATATATTATCATTTATATAGGTATTTTTCAATTAAATCGTTGAAAAAAAAGCAAAATGTGATATACTCTTTAAGTAAATTGTTACA
>JAFXEC010000032.1 GCA_017521005.1 Clostridia bacterium
CAATTTAATAACAGAGTATTTGAAATAAATAATAATTCCTAATATAACATAGAAGTTATACTAGGAATTATTTTTGTTAAAAAGCTACAAGATAAAATTTTCTGTCGAATTACGCGGTCGATTTTTCTTGCAAATTAGGCGCTTGGATGTTAATATAATTATATTATTTTAATCAAAGAAATTTATTCTAATTTTTTATTCAAAGGAGAGTTTATGTCAGAAAAGAAAAGTATGTATATGAAATATTTATCTAAACAAATAGATTTAGTTTTAACGAATAAATTACCGACAAATAATCAAATTATGATAAGGGAAGATACACCAAAAATTTTAGTAGAAAATGGTATAAAGAATTTACCTATGCTAATTACACAACGCCATATAAGAACCGCAATTTTTAATTTAGAACAAGCAAGAACATTAAATCTACCACTAGATAACAAAACTCATTATCATGGACTGGGTAAAGAATTATTTTTAAGAGGTATAAAAGATTTAGAAAATCCAATAGCAATATATAAAAATATTAGCAGGGCAAATGCTAATGACAATTTTGTCATAATAACAAACATAAAAGATAACGAAAACAATAATATAATAATTCCTATACAGGTAGATGGTAGGGGAATATATAATAATATAATGATAAAAGAGAATCAAATAAAATCAATATACGGTAAGAAAAATATTAATGAATATGTTAAGCTAAGTAAATTGGAATTAGTGTATAAAAAAAGAGATGGATTTCAATGAAAGGGTCCAATTCCCAGACATTGCCAACTCTTAGATATGTTAGAACTATCGAAGCCACGTAGTGACTTATTAACGGATAGCTCTTTCATATAAATAAAGTATAACATCCTAAAATACACTTGTCAATATATCTAAAGGGATTATGCTATTATATTGTTCATAACTTTCACATTGACTTTACACAAACAATTGTATATAATATGGTGAGCGTAGGAGGATGGTTTATGTATAGTAATTTAGAAAAAATGGATAAAGAGATTTATGATATAATAAAAAAAGAAGAGAAAAGACAAAGTGAAAATATTGAGCTAATAGCATCAGAAAACTTTGTTAGCCCAGCTGTTTTAGAAGCTGTAGGTAGTATTTTAACAAATAAATATGCAGAGGGCTATCCAAATGCTAGATATTACGGCGGATGCCATAATATAGACGAAATAGAAGCTTTAGCAATATCTAGAGCAAAAGAATTGTTTGGTGCAGAACATGCAAACGTTCAACCACATAGTGGATCACAAGCTAATATGGCAGTATATATGTCAGTGCTAGAGCCAGGAGATACAGTTCTTGGTATGGACTTATCTAATGGGGGACATTTAACACATGGAAGCAAAGTTAACTTTTCAGGAAAGTTATATAACTTTGTTGCATATGGTATAAATGAAAATGGATATATAGACTATGAAGATGTTCTATCTAAAGCACTAGAATTTAAACCTAAGATGATAGTTGCAGGAGCAAGTGCGTATCCAAGAAGTATAGATTTTGCAAAATTTAGAGAAATAGCAGATAAAGTAGGAGCATACTTAATGGTAGATATGGCACACATTGCAGGTCTTGTAGCAGCAGGTGAACATATGTCGCCAGTACCTTATGCAGACTTTGTTACAACTACAACACATAAAACTTTAAGAGGTCCTCGTGCAGGATTAATACTTTGCAAAAAAGAATATGCTAAAAAATTAGATAAAACAATATTCCCAGGAATACAAGGTGGACCATTAGAACACGTTATTGCTGGTAAAGCAGTGTGCTTTGGAGAAGCATTAAAACCTGAGTTTAAGGAATATGGACATAATATAATACTTAATGCAAAAGCATTAGCAGATGCATTAATAGGATACGGATTTAATTTAGTATCTAATGGAACAGATAATCATTTGATGCTTATAGATTTAAGAAATAAAGGAATAACTGGTAAAGAAGCTACAGAATGGTTAGATAATGTTGGAATAACAGTAAATAAAAACTCTGTACCAAACGATCCAGAGAAACCAACTGTAACAAGTGGTATTCGTGTAGGAACAGCTGCTGTTACAACTAAGGGATTAAAAGAAGAAGATATGAAAATACTAGCAGAAGCTATGGATTTAACTTTAAGAAAAGATAATACAGAAGAAAATATAGCTCATGCAAAAGAATTAGTGGCAGTATTACGTGGGAGGTATACAGCTTAATGGCTAACAAATTAGTAATAGTGGAATCACCATCAAAAGCAAAAACTATAAAAAAATACCTAGGAAGCGATTATGATGTAATCGCTTCTCAAGGCCATATTATAGACTTACCTGCAAGTAGAATGGGTGTAGACACAGAAAATGGCTTTAAACCTGAATATATTAAAATGAAGGGTAAAGCAAAATTAATAAAAGATATAAAAGATACAGCTAAAGGTAAAGAAAAAATATTTCTTGCAACCGACCCTGACCGTGAGGGAGAGGCAATAGCATGGCATTTAAGAAATGAGCTTAAAATTAAAGACACGGATAAATGTAGAATTGAGTTTCATGAAATAACTGAAACTGCAGTAACTGCAGCTGTTAAAAATCCAAGAACAATAGATATGAACACTGTGGATGCTCAACAAGCTAGAAGAATATTAGATAGACTAGTTGGGTATAAAATTAGTCCGCTTTTATGGAAGAAAGTAAAAAGAGGATTAAGTGCAGGTCGTGTTCAATCTGTAACTTTAAGAATAATAATGGATAGAGAACAAGAGATAAGAGATTTTGTTCCAGAAGAGTATTGGTTATTAGATGTTATACTTGAAAAAGATAAAGAACCAAGACTTGTATATGCTAAGTTCTACGGCGACGTAAATGGCAAAATAGAGCTTAAAGAAGAAAAACAGGTAAAAGATATCGTTGACGTTATAAAAGGCGGCAAATACACTGTTACGGACATTAAAGTGACAGAAAAAAGAAAGAGTCCGCCGCCACCATTTACAACATCATCGCTTCAACAAGATGCATCAAGAAGATTAGGCTTCCCAGTTAAGAAAACAATGATGGTTGCACAAAAGTTATATGAAGCCGGATTTATTACATATATGAGAACAGACTCTACAAGAGTTTCAGATGATGCAATTAAAATGGCAAAAGCATATATTTGCAAAACATATGGTGAGAAATATTACTTAAATAGAAACTATAAGACTAAAGAGGGGGCGCAAGATGCCCACGAAGCTATACGTCCAACACATCTTGGAAGTTTAAGCGCAGTAGAAGCTGAACTAGGGAAAGATGAAGCAAGACTTTATGCGTTAATATTTAATAGATTTGTAGCAAGTAGAATGGAAGCTTGTGTATATGACTTTACTAAAGTAACACTTAATGTAAAAGATTATATATTCCATGCAACTGGTTCAGTTATTAAGTTTGATGGATTTATGGCGCTATATAAAGAGTCTAAAGAAGATAATAAGAAAGTAGAAGAAGGAGATTTAGATGAAGAATCTAAAGAACTTCCAAAACTTGAAATTGGAGATGTACTTACAGAAAACAAATTAAATTTTGCACAAAAGTTTACCGAACCACCTTCAAGATATAGTGAAGCAACACTAGTAAAAGTAATGGAGGAAAAAGGTATAGGTAGACCAAGTACATATGCTCCAACAATTTCTACATTAATAGATAGACTATATGTAGAAAAAGATGGAAGAATGTTAGTACCAACAGAACTTGGAGAAGTGGTAAACAAGATAATGGTTGAACACTTTGAGAATATAGTAGACATTACATTTACTGCAGATATGGAATCTAAATTAGATGGTGTTGCTGAAGGTACAACAGATTATGTTGCAATGCTTACTAACTTCTATGAACCATTTATTAAGAATTTAGAAAAAGTAGAAGGAAGTATTGAACATGTAAAACTTGCAGATAAAGAAACAGATGTTATCTGCGAACTTTGCGGAAGAAATATGGTAATTAAACGTGGTAAATTTGGCGAGTTCTTAGCTTGCCCAGGTTATCCGGAGTGTAAAAATGCTAAGCCTATAGTAAATAGCATTAAAGAGCCTTGTCCACATTGTGGAGGTAAAGTGCTAGTGCGTAAGAGCAAAGCAAAGAAAACATTCTATGTTTGTGAAAATAATACAAATGATGAAAATAAAAAATGCGATTATATATCTTGGAACAAACCAGGAGCACCTGAAAAGAAGTTTGTAAGAAAAGCTGCTAAAAAGACAACTACTAAAAAAGCAGCAACAAAAGCTACTAAGAAAACAACAGCTAAAAAATCTAGTAAATAGAGGTGTTTATGACAAATAATAAAAGTAATGAAGTAAAGAGAGTAGGAGCTATAGGGGTTATAGCTAATCTCTTTTTGCTTGGTATAAAATTTATA
>JAFXEC010000033.1 GCA_017521005.1 Clostridia bacterium
GAATCCATTATTGTTTCATAACTTGCTAGTAAATCATAACGATTGTATTCCGTTTCAAGTTCATCAAAAGCTCCTGCTTTTATTAAAGACTCAATACATTTTTTATTTACTCTTTCACCTTGTACTCTTTCTATAAAGTCTACAAAGTTTTCATATTTACCATTTCTTTTTCTTTCTTCTATAATTTGCTCTATTGCTCCTTCACCAACATTTTTAATTGATGCTAAAGCAAAACGAATATTTCCGTTTATTACCGCAAAACGAGCATAACCTTCGTTTATATCTGGTCTTAATACATTTATTCCAAGTGTTTTACACTCTGCAATATACTCAGGAACTTTATCTAAGTTTCCTAAGAAGCTATTCATTGTTGCAGCCATAAATTCTGCTGGATAATGCACTTTAAGCCATGCCGTTTGGTAGGAAACAACTGCATAAGCTGCTGCATGAGATTTATTGAATGCATACTTTGCAAACTCTGCCATTTCATCAAATATTTTGTTTGCACTTGCTTCATCTATACCTCTATTTACTGCACCATCTATTTTTCTTACTCCGTCTTCTACAAGCCCGTTAATGAATATTTCTCTTTCTTTATTCATTACATCTATCTTTTTCTTACCCATAGCTCTACGTACAAGGTCAGCTCTACCAAAGCTATATCCTGCAAGTTCTCTAAATATTTGCATAACTTGTTCTTGGTATACCATACATCCATTTGTAATTTTAAGTATTGGTTCAAGTGCAGGATGTGTATATTCTATATCTTCAGGATTATTTTTCGCCTTAATATATCTTGGTATTTGATCCATTGGTCCTGGTCTATATAACGATAACATAACCGCTATATCTTCAATCGATGTTGGTTTTAATTCCTTCATCATTTGTTTGAAGCCACCACTCTCTAATTGGAATACCCCATTAGTTTTACCCTCAGATAGTAGTTTGTACACACCTGGATCATCGTATGTATCCCCAAAATCCACATCTACACCATGTATTTTCTTTACTAAATATTTAGCATCTGCAATAACTGTTAATGTTCTTAAACCTAAAAAGTCCATCTTAAGAAGTCCTAATTCTTCTAGTGTAGTCATCGTATATTGTGTAGATATTTGTTCTTGGTTTAAGTAAAGCGGTACATATGTATCTACTGGGTCTTTTGTAATAACGACACCCGCTGCATGAGTAGAGGCATGTCTTGGCAGTCCTTCTACCTTTTTAGATATGTCTATTATTTGTTTTGCCTCTTCATCGTTTTCGTAAAGAAGTTTTAATTCTTGGTTCATTTCGAGAGCTTTATCTATAGTTATCTTGAAATCGTTTGGTATCATTTTCGCAATTAAATCTGCTTTTGCATATGGAATATCTAGTGCCCTTGCAACATCACGGATTGCAAGTTTTGCTTTCATTGTTCCAAATGTTATTATTTGTGCTACGTGGTCTCTGCCATATTTTCTTGCAACATATTCTATAACTTCTGGTCTTCTTTCAAAGCAAAAGTCTACGTCAAAATCCGGCATACTTATTCTTTCTGGATTTAAGAATCTTTCAAAGATAAGGTCGAATTTAAGTGGATCTATATCTGTTATTCCACTACAGTATGCTGCAACAGAACCAGCACCAGAACCTCTACCTGGTCCTACTGGTATATTTTGTTCTTTAGCATATCTAATAAAATCTGATACTATTAAGAAGTAGTCTATAAAGCCCATCTTTTCTATTACACTAAGTTCATATTCTAATCTCTCAGATACTTTTTCATGCATATCTTCTTTGTATCTTTTTTTCATTCCTTCATAACAGAAATTTCTAAAGAAATCATAGTGTGAGATACCATCTGGTATATCAAAGTTTGGAAGTATTGTATGTCCAAATATAAACTCAACATTACATCTTTCTGCTATTTTCACAGTATTCTCAATAGCTTCAGGCACATTTCTAAATGAGCTCATCATTTCTTCTGGAGATTTTACATAGAACTCATTTGTTTCAAATGTCATCCTGTCTTCATCTGTCATCTTCTTTTTAGTTTGTACGCAAAGAAGAACTTCGTGGAAGTAATAATCTTCTTTAGTTAAATAGTGGCAGTCGTTCGTTGCAACTAATGGTATATCTAGTTCTTTTGACATAGCCATTAGATTTTGATTTATTACCATTTGTTCTCTATATTTATTATCTTGAATTTCTAGGTAATATCTATCTCCAAATATTTCTTTATATTTTAATGCAGTTTCTTTTGCGCCATCAATATCTCCTTCAGTTATTTTTCTTGCGACAGCACCTGCCATACATCCACTTAAAGCAATTATATCTTCTGAATATTCCTTTAATATCTCTAAATCTATTCTTGGTTTGTAATAAAACCCCTCTGTATATGCAATAGATACTAACTTAATTAAATTTTGGTATCCTTTGTTACTCATTGCAAGAAGTACTAAATGGTTAGGTTCTGCATCTACTTTGCCTTCTTTTTCAAATCTGCTTCTAGGAGCAACATACATTTCGCATCCAATTATTGCTTTTATACCTTGCTTTTTGCATTCTTTATATAATTCTACCGCACCAAACATATTGCCATGATCTGTTATTGCAACAGCATTCATGCCAAGTTCTTTAGTTTTAGCTACTAGTTCGCTTATTTTATTTGCGCCATCTAAAAGACTATATTCCGTATGCATATGTAGATGTACAAAATCCATATATTTTCCTCCTATGCAAAAGTACTTCAAATGCAATACTGCAATTGAAGTACTCATATTATTTTCATTGTTTTATATATTATACAGCTTCTGCATCTGTATCTGTTTTTATTTCAGTTTCATCAAACAAATCTTCTATTCCATCTAGTTCGAAATGTTCTTCTACTATTTCAACTGTATTGCTTGCTACTTCTTCTGTAGTACCATCAACATTAACAATTACATCTGTTTCTTCTGTTATTACTGGAATTACTACTTCTTCTACTTTAGTTTCAACTTCTTCAGTTGTTCCTTCGGCTTCAGCATTTTCCACTTCTTCATCTTCCACTACTTTAAAGCGTTCTAATTCTTCTTCTATTTTTGCTTTAACTGTTTCAGATGTAGTTGTAAGAAGCGCTTGATTTAGCATAAATTCCATAATTCCTTCATCTTCGTGAAGTTGTCTAGAATATTCTAAATATTCATCTTCTATCTTGATTGTTCTATGTACATCGTTAACCATAGTTTTAATCTTTGTATCATAGATTTCTTTATAGAAGTTAATGTAATCTGTCATATCTATATATCCAAGTTCATATGAATCATCGTAAATTTTTTGTGTTTTTCCAAATACTTTGTCTACTATCTTGAAATATCTATATGCATTTTGACATATGTTTATTATTAAAGAATATTCATAGTTTAATTTATCTATATCTGAATCAATACCTTTTAATGTTGCTTCAATTACAAGTTCAATCAATTCTTTTTCATCATTAGGTAATTTAGATATATCATAATTATCATTTATATAGTTTACATATGCTTTTAAGTAATCAAACATTTGAGTATAACAAGTTTCTGTATATGAACCTTCTAAAATCTTTGTATCAATTTCTTCAGCACATTTGATTACTTGATTATATCTTTGATTCTTTCCTTCATCTTTTATATCTTGTTTTACTTTTTGTATAACTGAAGATATTACTAAAAGCATGTATTTTATATCTTCTTTATTTTTGAATTTACTTCTAGAAACTCTATCGTATTCCATTTCTAAGAATTCTTTTTGAAGTTCTAGTCTTTCAATTCTATCTATTGAGTTAATATTGTCTATTATCTCATTAGGATAAGAAAGTCTTAATTCGTACATTGTTCTTTGCATAATATCATATTGATACTTAACATAGACAATTTCTCTTAAGATATTTTCTTCGTATGCTTTTTGGTCGTCCCTTTCTGTGTTTTTTATAACGTTAAGATGTTCATCGATTGCTCTGTTCATCTTAGATATATTAACCATTATTACTACGTTTTGAATTATTTTATCCAGTATATTCACTTTTTTAGCTTCGCTAACAATAATATCTGACAAAAAAATCCCTCCTTGCTACATTCATTCATAATATATACCCATATTATACCTTAATTTTGTTTTTTTTCAAGTGTTTTAAGGGAAAAATATATATCTTGCAAGCTTTTAATTAATTATGTCTACACAGCAAAATAGAGCAGATTACTCTGCTCTATTTACTAGTTTAATATATCTTTTCTACATACTGTTCCAAATTTACAATAATCGCAAACGCCTCTTACTTTTTTATTTGGACATATGCTTACATTACCCTTAACCATTTCTGTAGATATTTCTTTTAATATCTTACGCATATTATTACATTCTTCTACAAACACATCTTCTGGTAATGTTCTATTATCATTTGTCATAGTCTTTGAAGTTAAAGCTAAATATGATTCCTGACTATTGTTTACCTCATTATCTAGTTTCTTAAGTATCTCAATATCTCTTATATATATGCCTCTTAGCTTTAATGCTTCTTTTAATTTCTTACTAATTTTCGTATCATCTTGTTCATATGTATCTAAACTTAATAAATTTCTAGAAACCGTAAAATAACTTACTGCAGCCGGTAAAACTTTGCCCTCTTTACTAATCTTTTCTTTATTTTCCAGCATGGCCCACATGTACGACATAAGTTGAAGCATAATACCGTCTTTTACATCATTTAATGTAACATCTTTTTTAGACGATTTATAATCTACGATTCTTAGATATGTCATTCCGTTAATATTTGCACTATCTACTCTATCTATTTTTCCTCTTAGATATAGCGCTTTACCGTCATCTAATTCCACCTTAATTGGTGCAAATAGCGCATCGTCTTCAAAAGCAATTTCATATCCTAGTGGTCTAAACTCACTATGATTAAAACTATCTGAAATAGCATAAATTGTTTTTCTCATACTATTTTTTATTTTCTTCTTAAGCGCTATATATTTTGGACTTGTTAAAAACTTAGAATAGTTCTCTTCAAATATTTTTTCAGTTATTTTATCTAATTCACTAAAACATTTTTCTCTGATTTTTTCGTTTAATACAATATCTTGCCAGTTAACACTTTTTGAAATAATGTATTTTGAAAACTCCTCTATTACTTCATGCATTAAAGAACCAGTATCTAAACTTGTTACTTGATATTCTTTATTTTCTTTAAGGCTTAATATGTAGTTTGTATAATACGCAAATGGACATCTCTTAAATTGTTCTAATCTAGAAACGCTTGAATTTATTTTATCTTTATATATTAAATCTAGTGTTTCTTTAGCCAAATTCTTATCTTGCCTTGCATATTCTAATATACTTCTATATTTCTCATCTTCTACATATACCAAGAACTCATTATATAGCTTTTCGAATTCCTCTTTTGGAGCATCTTCACTTATTTCACATATGCGAGTTATTAAATCCATAAAATTAGAGTGTAAACTTAAGTCTGTTCTTGTTTCTACACTTTCAAGTTTAATATCTAATATGTTTTTTATAGTTCCTATTAATGTACTTGGTCTTAAACTTCCGCCTGTCATACCGCTTGAAGGTACTGTTATTATTAGTTTTTCCCTTATTTTATTTATTGCTTGATAGATGTTAAACAACTGCATGTTATTTCTGTCTATTCTGCTTTGTTTTAAGTCTAATCCGTTATCTTTTAACTTCTTAAGTTCTATATCTGAGAATATATTATCTTCATTTTGAACTATAGGTAAGCCCCCATCATACGCGCCAATTATATAACCTATCTTCTTTGCCGTTCCTCTATTTTTATTAATATCTGCAACATAGACCTGATCTATTTTTTCAGGTATTGTATCTGTAACCTGTTCTTTAGAACCATACTCTAACAACTCTAAATACTCTTTGGCATCTATTTTTTCATAAGCTAAAACTATGTTGTCCATTATTTCATAAATTTTAGATACAATTTGCACCTGTTTATTATACTCATTTACGCTTTCTTCTTTAACTATGTTAAGTTCTTGTTCGAATCTATCAATAATACCTGTCTCTTTTAGATGTTCATATATACCAGATGTTATATCTTTAGCAGTGCTAACCTTCTCTATTCTTGTTTTAAGATCTGATAACATGTTTAATATCTTTTCTCTTGTATCGTTTAGCAAATCTAAATCATATATGTGATTTACTTCTTTTTTATTGTTATGTGTAAATTTAGTCTCTAGCATATATCCAGCTATACCAAATTCGCGAAGATAATTCTCAAATTCGTTTACATTATCTATATTTATAAGTCCTGTTTTGGCAATGGATATTACTGGAGATATATCTTTTTTAAGTCCATCAGTTATTATCCTTAATGCTGTTAAAAGATATATTGCAAGTGGACTAGATTGTATGCTTTGCTCAACATTAAAATATACAGGAATATTATACATAGAAAATATTCTATTAATATTTACATTATACCCCAAAACATCATTTGTATATATAACAAAATCTTTGAATCTATAGCCTTCCCTTACTTTAGATAAAATATCTACAGCTACATACTCAACTTCATTATATGTATTTTCTTTAAGTACAAGTTTTACATTCTCTACTTTATCTTTGTATTCATTTTTAGAAAGTTCAAATATATTTTCCGCAAGAAAAGCTAAATCTTTAGGTCTATTATCCTTAGAGTTTTTAAGATTAATTTCTTCGACCTTGATTCCAACTTCTTTTGCAACATTTCTTAAATATTCTAATGTTTCATAAGCGGTATCAAATATTTCTGTACTTCCGTCTAAGTGCTTTTCTAAGTCTATACCTAATGTTAAATATACATTTGCCCCTGTTGAAAGAAGCGCTTTAATATATTCAAACTCTACTTTACTAAAGTTGTTGTATCCGTCAAAAAAGAATTCCATATTCTTAAAACTTACATTAGTTTCAACATCTTTAATAAAATACTCTATAGCATCTATACTGGATATAAATCTATCTTTAAGCTCCTCTTCTACCTTCTTATATATATTACCAAACTCACTTAACTTTTTGCCTAAGAAATCTTCCTCGGTATATTTGTTTAATATATCTTCGGCACATAAGTTTTGATTTCTTGCGCTATCTATATATGAGCACATTCTATCTATAAAGTTTGTATTATTTTTTACTTTTCTAAATATTTCAAAAAGGTCATCGTTTTCAAGTATTACTTTTCTTACTAACAACTTCTTTGCAAGGTCTGGTAAAAATTCTTTAGATTTATATAGTTCTCCTTTGTTTACATTTCTGTCTACAAATCTTTCTATACTTGTTACGATTACATCAACAATACCTTTTTTCTTTGTATATTCTAAATATTCTTGTTCTGCAGTAACTCTCATAGAAGAAGGTACAAAAAGTATGGCCTGTTTATCCTTACACGCCATAATTTTATTCATTAAATATTCACTTTTTCCACTATTGCTTTTTCCAAGAATTATATTAAGTGACATACTTCCTCCTTAATTATTCTTCAGTTTTTTCTGTCTCGTTATTATCGGTATCTTCTTTTTTTACTTCTGAAGCTTCATCCATTTCCTTAAACATAGATAATTCTTCATCTTCTGTTTTTACCGCATCATAATCTGGTAAATCTTCTACCTTGTTTATTCCCATACACTTTAAGAATTCGTTTGTTACAGCAAACATAGCAGGACGTCCTGGTGCATTCATTCTTCCTACTTCTTCAATTAATCCATATTCTAAAAGTTTAGAAACTTGTGAATCACTATTTACTCCACGAATACTTTCTATTTCACCTTTAGTTACTTTAGGATTGTATGCTATTATACTTAGTACTTCTAAGCATGTAGTAGAAAGATTTGCCTTTTTAGAGTTTTCCACGAACTTGCTTACTTGCTCAAAATATTCTTTATTTGAAACCAATTGGTATTCATCATTAAACTTAACTAGACTTATACCACTGTTTCCTTTATACTTTTCTTCTAGTTCTTTAATAGCCTTTTCTATATCGCTAGCGTTTACGCCTAGTACTTCTTTAAATTCTTTTATCCCAACACTTCTACCTACTGCAAAAAGTATTGCTTCTACTACTCCAGTTATATTTTCCATATTATTCTCCCTTATTTTTTATGATTATATCAAAGAAAAGTAAATATTGCTAGTAGTTTGTATAATAAATATTTAAACGGAAAAAGAGGTCCGTAATTACACGAACCTCCATATCAAGATACTTTTAGTATCTGTACTGAATTGCTTTTATGAGCTCACCGATACCATCGGCATAGGTGTCGAAGTTTTCCTCCAAACACTCTGCCTTCAAGGCCTCAAGTTTTTCTACGAGCGCCCTTTTGGTAAGGGTGCCGAAATTGTAGTCCTTAAGGAGCGACCTTAGGTCATCGAGTTTCGGGAAAAACCGAACCTCAACCTCTTCCATCGCCATCATTTCTGCCATCGCTTTGATTCCAACCGGAACCTTCATGCTAAGAGTTTTCTGCTGCATAAGATTATGCCTCCTAAAAAATATTTGTATTGCTACAGGAACTATATTTTACTACTTTTATAGGCAGTTGTCAAGTTTTATGTAAAACAAATTATTAGGATTTTGTTAAATATACCATATTTATTGAACTTACCTCTTTCCTATGATATAATTTAACAAGTCTTTAGACAATAGGAGGAATTACATGATGTTATGTTCAGACTGTAAAAAGAATGTTGCAGTAATATACATAAATAAAATGGAAGATAACGGTCCTGACGGAAAGAAAAACGAAATGATTGGTCTTTGTGCAGAATGTGCAAAAAAACGCGGTATCAAAACATTTGACCCCACAGCTAATCCTTTCGAAAACATATCTCCTGAAGAAATGGCCGGACTTTCTAAACAATTTGAAAAATTGTTTTCTAATATAGATATGGATAAGCTTTCTAATATGTTTAATGGATTTGGCCCTGATGGAATGCCTGGTATGGATCCAGATTCTATGCCAAACATATTACCATTTACTCAAGACGAATCAGAAGATGATGAAGACAGAGAACCAGCTAAATCTAAAGTTAAAATTAAGGAAAAGAAAGAAAACAAAAAACTTAAATATTTAG
Organism: Clostridia bacterium; assembly: GCA_017521005.1. Taxonomy (GTDB): domain Bacteria; phylum Bacillota; class Clostridia; order TANB77; family CAG-465; genus UMGS1649. The sequence continues at coordinate 9,088 of JAFXEC010000033.1, forward strand.
ATACATATGGAACTAACTTAACTAAACTTGCTAAAGAAGGCAAACTAGATAAAGTTATTGGCCGTGAAAAAGAATTAGAAAGATTAATACAAATACTAAATAGACGTAGTAAAAACAACCCTGCTTTAATAGGTGAACCTGGTGTTGGTAAGACAGCTGTATTAAATGCTCTTGCACTTCAAATTGCATCAGGTGATGTACCACAAAAACTAGCAAATAAGCAAGTATATCTTCTAGACATGACAGCTATGGTTACAGGCACTCAATTTAGAGGTCAATTTGAAGCCAGAATGAAAGGCGTAATTGATGAATGCGCTGCATACTCTAACATAATTCTAGCAATAGATGAACTACACAATATTGTTGGTGGCATGGAACATGATAACTCAATGAATGCAGGTAACATGTTAAAACCAGCTCTTTCTAATGGAAGCATACAAGTAATTGGTGCTACTACACTTAAAGAATACAGAAAATATATTGAAAAAGATTCTGCTTTAGAAAGACGTTTCCAACCAGTTATGGTTGATGAACCAAGTATAGACGATACAATAGAAATTCTTAAGGGTATTAAGAAATACTACGAGTCACATCATAAAGTAACGATACCAGATCAAGCAATTAAAGATACTGTTTATCTTGCAGAAAAATATATCCATGATAGATTTTTCCCAGATAAAGCAATAGATTTACTAGACGAAGCTTGTTCTAGGGTATATCTAGATAACAAAATATTAGCTCAGGTTGAAAGCATTGAAGAAAAGCTTAAAGAAATCTCTGAAGAACTTGAAGCTACTGAATTAGAAATGGCTGAAAGCGATGTTAAAGATTATGAAAAAACAGCTAATCTTAAAGCTACAGAATGTTCTCTAAAATCTAAATTAGATGAACTTAAAAAGAATGTTAAGAAGTCTACATTAACTTTTGAAAACTTGGCAAGAGTAGTTGAACTTTGGACTAAGATACCAGTTGCTAGACTTACTACAGCTGAAAGTGAAAAACTACTTAATCTTGAAGCTAATCTAAATAAAAAGATAATTGGTCAAACGGATGCAGTTCATTCTTTAACTAATGCTATCTTAAGAAAAAGAAGTAACTTAACAACTACAGTTAGACCCCCTTCGTTTATATTTGTTGGTCCTACTGGTGTTGGTAAAACAGCTTTAGTTAAAGCTTTAGCTTATGAGTTATTTGATAGAGAAGATGCAATTATACGTTTAGATATGTCTGAGTATATGGAATCTCATAGTGTATCTAAATTAATAGGCTCTCCTCCAGGATATGTTGGTTTTGACGATGCTGGATACTTAACTGAAAAAGTCAGAAGAAATCCATATAGTATTATACTATTTGATGAAATAGAAAAAGCTCATCCAAGTATATACAATATACTTCTTCAAATTCTTGAAGATGGAAGACTTACAGATTCTCAAGGAAAAACTGTATCATTCAAAAATACAATTGTTGTTCTTACTTCAAACCTAGGAACAAACTTCAAAAACGATGGATTTGGATTTGCTAACGAAAAAATAGAATCAGACATGTTAGCTCTTAAGGTAGAAAGTGCTCTTAAAGATTACTTCTCACCAGAATTCTTAAATAGAATAGATGATACTATTGTATTTAACAAGCTAACAAAAGAAAATGCGCTTGCAATTACTAAGTTACTTGTTGACGAGTATGTTCAAGACATTAAGAAGAAGCACATCAAAATCTCTTATACTCCAGAACTTATTAAATTTATTACAGAAAAAGGATTTAATGATAAGTTTGGTGCAAGACCTTTAAGAAGAGCAATTACTAAACACATTGAGGATACTATCGCCTTAAAATATATTAAAGGTGAACTTATAGAAAACAAAAAATATGTTGTTGATGTTAAAGATAATATAGTAATCATCGAACCATCGACAGAAGAATAATATGTATATTATAGCTTTTTGCCCGCAAGTATGATATAATGCTTGTGGGCAAATATTTTACTCTAAAAATAATTTAAAGGAGACACATATATGAAAGACAAGCACTTATTCGCCATGATGATTCCCACATGTTTAGTTCTTGCATTTTTCTTCATCTTTATGGCAGTAACCGCCACAAAAGGGCCGGTTTCTCTTTCAACCGATGAAGTAGCATTCTACGAGAATGCGGCAGTAAGTTATCTTAACAAAGAATCTACGCCTCATATTTCTAATACAAATGAGGCTATTAGGTACATCCAAGGTAAGGACAAAGTGACCATCGCTTCTCAAAACATTTTCAAAGAAACAGTAACAGTATCTTTAAACGGCGGAAATTTTCTTACTAAAGTAAACGCGCCCAACGTTAACTTTACAGGCTGTATTATTTTCCACTCTGTTTTAGCTACTATAGCTATAGGTGGTGCAATAGCCTTTATGTGGGCTGTAACAAGCGAATCAAAATTAAGCAAACAAAAAGCGCGGTAATACCGTGCTTTTTGTTCTTTTTACATCTAAAATATTTTTGCGATTTATTAAACGCTATTTAACTTTCCCATTCCTTGTTTTACAATCTTTTTTAATTTATTTTATGCTACATCCATTAGAGTATAATAATCCCGCGTAAAATATTTATAGTTCACCTCCTTATGTAGTTTTATTAGTCAAATGATGTGTTGAATATTCTTGCGAACGCAATTAGATAAAAATTATTGTGAAAAAAAGTTATATAGATTAATTGTAATAACAAGGTAGTAGCATTATATACTAATCTTTTTCTTTTATCAACAAATGCGACAAAAGCTTACAAAAGTTGTAGAAAAACGACAAAATATTACTTATGTAATACTTTGTCGCCATTTTTTAGCTTTCTATGTCTTCGATTAAAAGAAGTAATTCTTCTATGTCATCCACAATAATTCCCTCTTTTAATTTTTCTCTTATTCCTTCTCTTATTGTCTCTATTGTTATTTCTGTATCTTGATAATATTCATATTCGCCTTCTAAATTATTTCTATATATTTTTACAGTTCCTTCTTCAAAAATAACCTTATAATGATTTAAGCATTTTCCACTATGCACCTTTTGATATATTAAAATCCCATCTTCCATTCCTATTAGTCTATAACCCAAATCTCTTTGTTCTACTTCTTTCTTCATATCTTCTATAGTAGTATTCTCATAATTTTCTTCTGAATCTATTGTATGACCACAATCTGGATATACATCCGTATATTTCACCATTACATCTATTAGCGGTTCATCCTGTTTTTCCTCTTCTTCATACGGTTCAACAGATATATTTACTTTTTTATTATCTACAGAAGCTATTACATCCTTATCTTGTTCTTCCTTGCTTATTTCTACACCTATATATATTCCTACCACAAAAAATAGTACTAGGGATATCCCAAATAATATTTTATATAATGTTTCTGTTCTCATATTCTTACCTTTCTTTAAGAATATTTTGAACATTTTTTTATAATTTATTCATATTGAATTTAATATACCCAACTTTTTCAGTTATATATATTTGTACTTTATTTTCTTTCAAAATTTCTATTACATCTTTATGTGGATGGCCATAATATTTTTCTTTTGCCGAAATTACTCCATATTTAGGCAATATTACTTTTACGTATTCTTCGCTAGTAGAAGTTTTAGAGCCATGATGTCCTATTTTCAAGACTTCTATGTCATATAACATATTACTACTTTTATTATATTTTTCTAATAACAATTTTTCTGTATCATATGTTGCATCACCCATGTACAATACATCTTTGTCTTTTACGCTTATCTTACATACTAACGAATTAGTATTTAATCCCTCTTTATCTTCTTTAGAAAATATTTCATCGACATCTGGAAGTAAAATTTGCACTAATATTTCACCAAATACAAACTCATTGCCCGCTTTTGCTTCGATAATTTCTAAGTCATATTCTTCTACTATTCTTAAGAAATTAATATATTCGTCTGTTACAGTAAACGGCTTGGCATATATTATTTTCTTTACTGTATATTCTTTAACAAAACTTTCTAGACCATTTATATGATCCGTATGCATATGGGATAATATTATTGCATCAACACCTTTTATATTCTTCATCTTAAAATATCCATTTATGCTGTTATACGCAAGAGTACTTTTAATTGAACCAATATCCACAATCACCATATTTTCTTTGTTTTTTATTAAAGAAAGTTCCCCCTGTCCCACATTAAAAAAGGATATGTAGTTATCTAAATATTTGAAATAGATATTAGAAAAGACAATAAAGAAAAGCACAAGACAAATACACGCAAATTGTACTATTGTATATTTTTTTAGATTTAGTTTCCTTTTACTATACACTTTTGTTAAATACAATCTTAGATATGCTAAAAATATGAATATGTAATATGTTAAAATTGCAAAGATATTTAAGTCCATTACGCCAAATTCTAAAGGAATATTTTTTAATAAATTAATTATAAATAAAAGCAACATTATACATACGCTTAATAATTTTGCTAATATATATGAAACAATTGGCAGCCACGAAAAACAAATATATATAGAACCAATAACTGTTATTATACTTGAAATTAATGAACAAAACACATTTGACAATATGCTTGTTAAAGAAATTGTATTAAATGAATTAATTTGTACCGGAAGAATTAAAACCTGAACGGATAATGTCAAAAACAAATTAGTTAAAAGCATATCAATTATTCTTTTTAGAACTTTGTTTTTAATCCTTAATATTATCTTCTCTTTTAGAATTGTAAAATATGGACTGAACATAACAATTCCTAAAGTTGCTAAAACAGATAAAATAAAACCAATGTTATATATGCTAAACGGTGCATAAATCATAATAATTATTACTGTTATTAAAAGATTTATGCATGTGCTGTTATCTTTTCCACTTTTCGCTTTTTCTAACCTTTGCAAACTACATATTATGCACATTATCCCCGCTCTTAAAGTAGAAAGACTAGCTCCCGCAAGCATTATATATATAATTATTACCATCATACTTAAAACATTACCTACGTTTTTATTTAATTTGAAGGTATTTAATATTATTGTAATTACACTTACCAAACCTACTATATTAGAACCTGAAATAGCCATTATGTGACTTACTCCTGCTTTTTCAAAATCCATCTTTACATCTTCACTTATATCCAAAGTATCTCCATAAACAATGCTTTTAGCCACCGATGAATATTTGTCCTCCATATGTTTGTCCAGTATATTACCTAAATACTCCCTATATATGTATATACATTTCATTATTTTTTCTTTTACGTTTAATTTATATTCTACCTTTTCTATAATTCTATTTACTATTATTTCCCCATATACATTATTAGAATACAAATAATATTTGTAATTAAATTCTCCCGGATTATTCATTATTTCTGGTATTTGTATTTTACCATCTATCTTAATAACATCACCGCTTTTTAGATTTGTATATTCACTCCATTTTTTCTCATCAAGCTCATCTGACATATATATCTTTAGAATGAATTTATCCTTAAACCCTTTCCCAATTTTCACATTATATGACACGCTTGTTTCTGTGAGTTTTTTCATGGATTCAATATATACATTTGTAGTAAAAACATATTTATCTTTTGGATACTTATTTATAAAAAGAAGTGCCTTAGAAATAACTAATAAGATTAGAACCAATATGACTATACTTAAAACTTTACATTTATTTATATTTTTCATATAGAAAATTATATATTCCTTTTTTACTTTTTGCAAAAAATATTTCGTGTCGAAATGTGTAAGTTAAGTGCATTTTCTTGACTATTTAGGCCTTCGTGATATATACTAGTGGTAGTTTATATAATATATACTAGGAGGATTTTTATGATAGAAATTAGATGGCATGGCAGAGGCGGTCAAGGTGCAAAAACAGCATCGTTATTACTTGCTGATGTTGCTTTTAATACTGGAAAATATATTCAAGGATTTCCTGAATACGGTCCTGAAAGAATGGGTGCTCCTCTAACTGCATACAACAGAATAGACGATGAACCTATAAGAATACACTCTAACATATATGAACCAAACTACGTTGTTGTTGTAGACGATACATTGGTTGGTCCTGTAGATGTTTGTAAAGGCATTGATCCAAACGGTGCAATTCTTATTAATAGTTCTTTGGAGCCTTCTGTAATAAAGGAAAAACTTAAAGATGTAAATGTAAAAATATATGTAATTGATGCTTCTAAAATAGCATTAGAAACAATAGGTGCTAACTTCCCTAATACAGCTCTTCTTGCTGCTATTATTAAGGTTACAGGTTTAATGTCTAAAGAAGATTTAGAAAAGAATATGTTAGATTCATTCAAACATAAATTTGCTAAAAAACCTGAAGTTATTGAGCCAAATATGGAAGCAGTAAGACGCGCTTACGACGAAGTTAAGGAGGTATAACTATGGTAAACGATAAAATGGGTGCAAGCGAACTTCCACTAGCTGGTATTATTACTGAATCTGGTAACTCAGAAAAATTTAATACTGGTGAATGGAGAAACAAAAGACCTGTTCACGATAAAGAAAAATGTAAACACTGTATGATGTGTATACTACCTTGTCCAGATAACGCTACTTGCCACAAAGACGGAGTTATGACAGGTATAGATTATTCTAAATGTAAAGGATGTGGAATATGCGCAAGCGTATGTCCTTTTAAGGCAATACACATGGAAGACGAAGGAGGTAATGATTAATGTCAATTAAAGAAAGACTTAGTGGTAATGAAGCTGTAGCTTATGCTATGAAGCAAATTAATCCTGATGTTGTTCCTGTTTATCCAATTACACCTTCAACAGAAATACCACAATATTTCTCTTCATTTGTTGCTAACGGAACTGTAGATACAGAATTTGTTCCAGTAGAAAGCGAGCATAGCGCAATGTCTGCTGCTATAGGTGCTTCAGCAGCTGGTGCAAGAGTAATGTCTGCTACATCTTCACAAGGTTTAGCATTAATGTATGAAATGTTATATATTGCAAGTGGTATGAGACTACCTATAGTTTTAACATGTGTAAATAGAGCCATATCTGCTCCTATCAACATACATAATGATCATTCGGATTCTATGGGTGCAAGAGACTGTGGTTTCATACAATTGTACTGTGAAACGAACCAAGAAGCCTATGATAACATCATAATGGCAGTTAAAATTGCTGAACTTGCAAAGCTACCTGTTATGGTATGTTATGATGGATTTATTACTTCTCACTCTGTAGAGAATATAGAACTTTTAGAAGATGAAAAAGTAAAAGCATTTGTTGGAGAATATACACCAGAACACTACTTATTAAATCCTGATGAACATGTTTCAATGGGACCATTGGATTTACAAAACTATTTCTTTGAGCATAGAAAACAATTAGCTGATGCTATGACTAATGCTAAAGAAATAATAGCTAAAGTATCTAAAGAATTTGGAGATATATCTGGTAGATACTATGATGCTTTTGAATCATACAAATTAGATGATGCAGAATACGGACTAGTGGTTTTAAACTCAACTGCCGGTACTGCAAAAACTGTAGTAGACAAATTAAGAGATAAAGGAATAAAAGTAGGATTGCTTAAACCTAGAATGTTTAGACCAATGCCACATAAAGAACTTGCAGAGAGTCTTAAACATTTAGAAGCAGTAGCTGTAATGGACAAAGCAGATAGCGTAAACGCAATGTCTGGTCCAGTTTATACAGAACTTGTTACAGCTTTACACAAACACGATGTACATATACCTGTTTCAAACTATATTTATGGTTTAGGCGGTAGAGATGTAAAAGCTACAGATATTGAAAAAGTATTTAGAGATATACTTGCAGCTAAAGATAACAAAGAAAACCTAAACGGTACTTTCTATCTTGGTGTAAGAGAATAGGAGGAAAAACATGGCATATAATTTAAAAGAAGTTGTAAACAAAAAAATAAGATTTACTAGCGGTCATAGAATGTGTGCTGGTTGTGGTGCTCCTCCTGCAGTAAAAACAATATTACTTGCAGTTAAGCCAGAAGATGAAGTTGTAGTAACTAGTGCCACCGGTTGTTTAGAAGTTTCTAGTTGTATATATCCATATACTTCATGGAAAGATGCTTCATTTATACACAGTGCATTCGAAAATGCTGGCGCTACTTGCTCTGGTGTTGAAGCTGCATATAACGCACTTAAAAGAAAAGGTAAAATATCTAAAACTACTAAATTCATTGCTTTTGGTGGTGATGGTGGTACTTATGATATAGGATTACAAAGCTTATCTGGTGCTATGGAAAGAGGACATGATATGGTTTATGTATGCTATGATAATGGTGCATATATGAACACAGGAACTCAACGTTCCTCTGCTACTCCACACTATGCAGATACAACTACTGCTCCGGCAGGAAAAGTAGTAGCTGGTAAAGCCCAACAAAGAAAAGACTTAACTGAAATAATGGTTAAACACAACATTCCTTATGTAGCACAAACTGCTATGTATGGTAACTTTAAGGATATATATGAAAAAGCTGAAAAAGCAATATATACAGAAGGACCTGCTTTCTTAAATACATTAGCTCCTTGTCCTAGAGGCTGGGGTTATGATCCTAAAGATTTAATTCTTATTGAGAAGTTAGCAGTTGAAACATGCTTCTGGCCACTTTATGAAGTTGTTAATGGTGTGTATAAAGTAAATTACAAACCAGCTAAAAAACTTCCAGTTGAAGAATTTTTAAGACCACAAAAAAGATTCAAACATCTATTTAAAGAAGGAAACGAATGGATGATAGAAGAAATACAAAAAGAAGTAGATAAAAAGTGGGAATACCTACTTGCTATGGAAGAATTAACTAATAAAGAAGGTTAATATAAAACTAAAATACATTGAAGAGAACGATCAGAAAGTCGTTCTCTTTTATCTGCATTATGTTTTTAACATTTTGTTAATATCTTGTTGACTTTTATGTAAACTTATGTTATAATTATAGGTGTGTTAAGACATAGTCCAAATAATAATTTAAAAGGAGTATTAAAAACTAATTATGGAAAACACCATCAAATTCTCTATCGCTGGTATCGTAACCGCATTCTTCGCTTGGCTTATCTATTACTTAGCTATGCCGGCAGCAAACTTCGCAAACCCCGGTTTCTGGTGGTATTTGATCGGAGTTGGAGCAATTCTTACTGCAGCGCTTTTCATCGCAGGTGCTTGGGATGAAATTCTTCTCCCCGGCTTCATTGCAGGTGGCGTTACAGTCTTGATGCTCTTGATTCTTATCATTGGCGCAATTGCAGGTTCTGCAATGTGTTCCTCTGGAAAGTACTACAGCCGTCTTGAAGTCGAAAACACTACGTTTGAACAAGAGTTCAACGAAGTAGACTGGAACACTGTTCCTCAGATTGACAAAGACAGCTCTATCATTCTCGGTAAGAGAAAGATGGGTACTTTGACGGACATGGTTTCGCAGTTTAACGTCATGGACGAATACACCATCATTAACTACAACGGTTCACCTGTTCGCGTATCGCCTCTTGGCTACGCTGGTTTCTTTAAATACAACAACAACAAGATTAATGGTATCCCTGGATACGTTCTTGTAAATGGTGTTACTAAAGAAGCGGAATATGTTGAACTCGAAGAGGGAATGCAGTATTCTCCTAGTTCCTACTGGGCAAAGGACCTCAAGAGATATCTTCGTAGAAATTTCAGAAGCACCATGTTTGGTGAATTTTCTTTTGAAATTGACGATGAAGGTAATCCCTTCTGGATCATTCCTACCTACAAGTATGGCGCAGGCATTGGCGGAGCTAAGACTCCTACCGGTTGTATTACCGTAGATCCTATTTCTGGTAAGCTTCACTCCTATTCTTTGGATGAAGTTCCTGAATGGATTGATGCAGCACTTGATCCCAACCTTACAGTCAGCATGATTGATTCTTGGGGCAAGTACGAAAACGGTTTCTTCAACACTTGGTTTGGTCAAAAAGGCGTAAAGAAATCCACCGAAGGTTACAACTATGTAACTATTGGCAATGATGTTTACCTCTATACTGGTATTACCTCTGTCGTAGCTGACGAGTCTAACATCGGTTTCATCTTGGTAAACATGAGAACAGGTGCAGCAAAGTACTTTGAGCTTGATTCTGCAGAAGAATATTCTGCTATGGATTCTGCAAAAGGTGCCGTACAACACTTAAACTACAGCGCAACGTTCCCCATTCTCATTAGTGTAGATGGCAAGCCCACTTACTTCTTGAGTCTTAAGGATGCCGCTGGTTTGGTAAAGATGTATGCATTTGTTTCTGTACAAAACATACAGCAGGTTAGCGTAACTGACGCTTCTCAAGGCGTAGAAGTTGCTCTTAGCAACTATATGAAGCTTATAGGTAATGGTCTTAACACAACCCCTGATGCTGAAGCTGAAACGCAAACCGCTACTGTTACTGTATCTGAAATTTATACTGCAATCATCGAAGGCAACTCGTACTACTACATTATCGCTGATGGTAACTTGTATGTAGCACCTATCTCCGCTGGACAATACGTACTTCCCATTCTCAAAGCTGGAGATTCTGTAACCATCACCTATGCTGAAGCTAATTCTCATAGAAAGGTGGTAA
>JAFXEC010000004.1 GCA_017521005.1 Clostridia bacterium
CAAATAAAAAAAGTCCTGCACATGTATCAGACAAATTTGGAGAGTTGGTATGTAGTAATTCTCTTAAATCTGAACTTTTGACAAATGCATGTGGACTTCTTAAAGAAGAAATGAGGAGACTAGGAAGTCTTTTTGTAGAAGCTGCATATAGTTCAAAAGTTCCAGCAGGAAATGCTTTAGCGGTAGATAGAGAAAAATTTGCAGAGTATATAACTAACAAAATAAAAAGCGAACCTAATATAGAAATTGTTTATGAAGAAGTAGAGGATATAAATAATCTTTCAGGTATAACTGTAATAGCAACAGGACCTTTAACAAGTGATAGTTTATCTAAAAGTATAGCAAAACTTGTAGGAGATGAGGGATTATATTTTTATGATGCAGCAGCACCAATAATAACTAAAGAAAGTATAGATATGACAAAGGCATATAGAAAAGATAGATATGGTGAAGTTGGAGTAGGAGATTACTTAAACTTAGCTATGTCTAAAGAAGAATATGATGTATTTTATAACGCACTAATAAATGCAGAAAGTGCAAATCGTCATGAGTTTGATACTTTAGAAAACATAGAACATTTTGAAGGTTGTATGCCAGTAGAATCTTTAGCTAGACGTGGAGAACAAACATTGGTATTTGGACCATTAAAACCAGTTGGCCTTTACAAAGAAGATGGAACAAAACCATATGCAGTTTTACAACTTAGAGCAGAAGATGAAGAAGAAACTATGTTTAATCTAGTAGGATTCCAAACAAGTCTAAAATTTAGTGAACAAAAAAGAGTATTTAGTTTAATACCCGGTCTTGAGAATATGGAATTTTTACGTTATGGGGTGATGCACAGAAATACATACATAAACGGCCCTAAAACGCTAAATAAAGACTTTAGAATGAGACACAATAAAAATATATACTTTGCAGGACAAATAAGCGGAGTTGAAGGTTACGTTGAATCTGCAGCTAGTGGACTTATGGTAGCATACAATATAATTGAAAGCTTTAAGTCGGATAAGGATGAGTTGGGCTTATTTGATGAAGTTACAATTTTAGGTGCACTTAGTAAATATGTAAGTACAGAAAATAAAGATTATGCACCTATGAATGCTAACTTTGGTATAGTACCACCTTTAGAAAACAAGATAAAGGATAAAAAAGAAAGATATACTATTTATGCAAGTAGATCTTTAGAAAAAATAGAGGAGTTTGTAAATGAGCATATTAGATGAGCATATTAAAAATAATAGCGTAAAAGGATTATATCTATTATATGGTGATGAAAAATATGATATAGAACGCTATATAGAAAAAATGAAAAAAACATTTTCGAATTTAGAACTTGGTATAAACTATTTTGTACTAGATAAAACTAATATAGATACATTAAAAGATGCAATAGAAAGTGTTTCGTTTTTCGGATTAGAAAAATTAATAGTAGTAAAAAATGTTGGATTAAAATTCAAAAAAGAAGCTATAGAAAATATATCTAATCCAGAAATTGCAGTGGTTTTTGTAGAGGATAGTGTGGATAAAAGAACTGCAGAATACAAGTTTTTAGCCAAAGCTGCAGTTTGCCAAGAGTTTGCAAAACTAAATGCAAAAGATGCAGCATTTTATGTAGTAAGAACATTAAATTCGTATAAGATAAAAGTAAAAGATAATGTTGCAGAATATATGGTTAGTGTTTGTACAGAAGATAAACAAACACTAATAAATGAATTCAAAAAGATAGTATCATATTTAGAACCTGGCAGTGAACTGACTAAAGAAGTAATAGATGAAATATGTACAAGAACGTTAGATGCTAAAATATTTGATCTTGTAGATATGGTTTTAGCTAAAAAGAAAAAAGAAGCATTAAAAATATTAGAAGATATGCTTGCGCAAAAAACATATCCAGGTATAATAACTGGTATGTTATATAAACAAATGAAACAAATGTATATGATTAAACTTTTAGAAGAAAAGATAAGAAAAGAAGGAATGAATGTAAACATTGCTACTGAACTAGGAATACATCCTTTTGTTTTTTCAAAATTAAAAGCAGCGAGTGCAAATTATACTATTAAAGAAATAGAAAATATACTTTTAGAATTTGAAGAATATGATTGTAGTAGCAAGACTGGTAAGATGGATATTGAAAAAGGATTAAAAAGATTAATACTATGTATGTAACAGAATATAACATATTGTAGACATAAAACGGCAAAAACTATTGACTTTTGTCAAGAATTATGTTAAACTAAAATTGCGTAGTTTAGCAATATAAAAATTCTTAATAGGAGGTTTAGTAACGTGAAAATTCTGGGAACTGAAAAGCAGAAATACGCTAACTGCTTGTTTTCAGTAAATGTCGTTGATAGTTTAGACTCAAGTTACACTGTTCTTGTAAAAAAGAACTTTTTTGGAAGCGCAGATTATAGAAAGCGGGCTTTCACCAATGGAACGTTAGAAAAAGTTTTTGTAGAAAGTGCGAATGCATACTGTAAAGTGAAATTTAAGGTTATCGACGGCGACTATCTTATAGTCATGGATGAACACGATAACATTACGATATATATAACTGAACAATATGTAGGACCGGTACAGACAAAAAACAAAACTGTTCAAACGGTGATTGACGAATTCTATACCACTATGCGTGGAAGAATCGATTCCAAAAGAGAATTTGCAAGAGAGATGGGTTCTATTTCAAGAAGACTCAATCTTCCTTTCCATATCGTTATGGCATTCAAGGGAAATGAAGAGCTTCTTATGCAGCTTGTAAGAAACATCGAAAGTGCAAACTCAAACAGACTTTATGAAGACAAGAGCTTTATGGCGGCACTAAGCGGTAACAATTTCGCTTCGCGCATGAAAGCAATCGAGACGCTTGGGATAACTCACATTCCTGAGTATCAATCGGAGAAGATCGCAAAGTATCTCCACGAATGTCTCGAACAAAGAAAGATTATTCGTAGATTCGAATAGTCAGTATACTTATAAAAAACACCTTTTTAATACATAATATTAAAGAGGTGTTTTTTTATGCAAAATAATAAAGAAATAATAAATAATGGTAAATTTAAATATACAACAGATATGGCTGATGAAAGAGTAGATGAATATAAAAAAACATATAATTTAAGTTATATAGATGGAATAAAGGTTGAATCAACAAGCAATAAAACACACAATATAACTACAGTAGAAGTATTGGATGAAAATGGCAAGAAAGCTCTTGGTAAAGATATAGGAAAATATATTACATTAGAAGTAAAAAATGTATTAACGCTAGAGGACAATGAGATAGAAGATATAACTCAAACATTAAGTAGAGCGTTAGTAGGATTAATAGGAAACACTGTAAACAAAGTTATGGTTGTAGGCTTAGGTAATGAAATGGTTACAGCGGACTCGCTAGGGCCTAAGGTCATTAAGAATATAAATGTAACTAGACATGTAATTAAATATATGAAGGAATTAGTAGAACCGGGAACTAGAGAAATAACAGCATTAACACCCGGCGTTTTAGGAACGACAGGAATTGAAACAGAAGAGATAATAGAAGGTGTGGTAGAAAAGATAGATCCTGATTTAATAATCGTTATAGATAGCTTAGCTTCGCAAAGTATTACTAGAATTGGAACAACAATACAAATGGGAAATACGGGGATAACACCTGGTGCGGGAGTTGGAAACAGAAGAAAAGTGTTAAACGAAAGTACATTAAAAGTACCGGTAATAGCAATAGGTGTACCAACTGTAGTTAATGCAGAAATATTATTAAAAGAGATGTTAAATAAGCTAAATATATCTAGCGTAAGAAAGAGTAAAAAGTTGTGTAACAATATGGTGGTAACACCAAAAGAAATAGATAGCTTAATAACAAAAATGACCAGAATAATATCTGATTCGATAAATGCAGCAATATAAAACAAAATAAATGATAGTTGTAACTTGTGATTTTTTATGGTATAACCTTTAACGTAAGAGAGGGAAACATGAAAGTTAAAGTGAATGATGTAGTTTTAAATTATGATGTGTCGGGTACTGGTTATCCAATTATATTACTTCACGGCAATGGAGAAAACTACACAATATTTAATAAATTAATAGAAAAGTTACAAGAAGATTATACTGTGTATGCGGTAGATAGTCGTTCACATGGTGATAGTGAAGATACGGAGGAAGTCTCCTATGATTTAATGGCGGAAGATATTATCCAGTTTATAAAAGAATTAAATATAGAAAATCCTATGCTTTACGGTTTTAGTGATGGTGGTATAGTAGGATTATTAATTGCAATAAAAGAACCAGAACTTTTATCTAAGTTGATTGTAAGCGGTGTAAATATAAATCCTAAAGGATTAAAGAATGGTACATATCTTGGATGTAAAATTGCATCTATGTTTACAAGGAATAAGCTAATAAAAATGATGGTAAATGAACCTAATATACAATTAGAAGAATTAAATAAGATAAAAGTGCCAACGGTACTTCTTGTTGGAGATAGAGATTGCATAAAATTATCTCATACTAAATTAATACATAGAAATATACAAAATAGTAAATTGGAAGTGGTAAAGAAGGCAGGACATTCTAATTATATAATTGGAAAAGATAGAATATATCACATATTGAAGAAATACATTGAAAACACATAAGAAAAAGTGTATAATTGCACTGAAAGAAGGGGTATTAAATGAAGAAGAAAATAGTAGCAATTTTATTTGTATTTGTTTTGATGTTAACAACATTTAGCAGTGCATATGGGATAGAATTATTAAATGTAGGGATATATGAAACAGCCTATAGATTAAGTAAAGATAATGATATAAATTTACCATTTATAAATGTTTTTGATAAAAGCGCCACATA
>JAFXEC010000034.1 GCA_017521005.1 Clostridia bacterium
AAGTCTTCTTCTCTCATCAGTCTCGCTAGTAAACACGTTTAAGTAGTCTACTTTATACTCTGTTCCACATTTGCAAATTACTTTTGCAGTCCTTGTTCTTCTAAAAATTTTACTAAAAAAAGTCATGATTACCTCCATAGTCATATTGGTATGTTTTTTATTTCTTCTACCATTATACTACAAATCCTGACTTTTTTCAAATTTTATATAATATTGTATCTTACGCTATATTTATTTCTTATATTTTCTGGATACTTCCTTTTATTTCTTACTATCTCAGTTATACAATCTGTACTATCTGGAACTATGTTATATTTTTTATTATATGCATCCTCAATATAATATTTTCCTTGTTTACATATAGCTTTACATTCGTTCTTTTCTTCAGCATTAGATACAAAACTTGCTAACATACAATATCTTGTAGTCATAGCAGTTGCTAAACCTTCTACAAGCTCCACATTTTTAATTTTAGCCATTTTTTCTATATCTGCATCTTCTGTTTCAAATATAGGTGTAACAATGTCTAAATCTTCAAAATGAGCAGCAGAAAAACTATTAAATATATTTAGCGTATACTCGCCAATTAATTCTATACTATATTTTTCTTTAAGCCCTTTTGCAAGTGGTAAATAGCCAACATTACCTATTACCAGACCACTTATTCCCTCTTTAATAAGTCTTTCTATATTTTCTCTAATATACTTATCTAAATTCTTTAGAACAACATTTGGTATATGCATATATACTTTTGTTTTACCCACATATTTTAATATATCCTTTTCATACTCCTTAAAAGCTCTTGCTGGAACATACAGTTTATCTAAGTTTGTTTCATATCTTTCATTACAAAGAGCAATATAATCTTCATTTGGATTATATCTATACATAAATATTGCTGTTGTTTTTGGCAAAGTCTTTTTACTAGATTCTGTTTTCAAATCTTGTTCTTTAAAAATTATTTCTTCTCTCTTTACAAGTCTACTCTCTTCTATTTTCTCTACCAAGGCTCTTCTTAACTCATTTAATTTAGATACTGGTACAAACAATCCTTCATCTAAGTTAACTTGTATATTATTAAATATGGTTGCTGTATCTTCTGTTTTGCTAAACACTTCTTTAAGTTTTTCTTCTGTTACACCAACACTTTTACTTGTCTCTGGAATATATTCTAATTCTACAGATATATCTTTATCCATTGTTTTAGCAGAAATATTTGTATCTTTTTTTATAGTTACAATTACACTTTCTTCTACTCTTTTTTGTCTTTCTTTTTTATCTAAATATTCTCTAGATTCTTTATTTAATTTATTATCCGATGTTTTATATACTATATCTTTTGCTTCTACTTTACCTTTAACATCTCCAAGATATACAATACTTCCTTTTTTACAGTTTGTATTTAATATATTGCCCTTTTCATCTTTTATACAAGTAACAACAAAAGAGACTGGTCCATCACTAGTTACTACTTCTACGCCATCATGAAGATCTATATCTTCTTCTAGTTTTAATTTTATATACTTATCTTTTTTAGCCAAAACTTGTCCTAAATACAAACCTGTGTTTTTAGGAGTTATATCCGATATACTTCTTTTATATCTTACTCCATTTAGATAACCGTCACATTTCCCACTACGGTTAAATAATTGAAGCAGCTCTTTTTCCGTGTTCTTTTCTACAACATAATTATTATCTACTGCTTTTCTATATCTGCTAACAACACCCGCTGTATATTCTACAGTTCTATTTCTTCCTTCTATCTTAAAAGATTTTACTCCTGCATTTTTTAATGCTTCTAAAGTATCTAATCCATATATATCTTTCTTACTTAAAATATATCTATCTTTAACAATAACTTCTTTTTTAGCTTCGTTATATAACGAATACTTCATTCTACAAGGTTGTGCACAGCTTCCTCTATTAGCACTTCTTTCGCCTATTAATGCACTTGCCATACATTGACCAGATACCGAAACACATAATGCACCATGTACAAATATTTCTACTTCCATAGATATATTTTTTGTTATATATTCTATTTCTTCTACGCTTAGTTCTCTACCTAGAACCACCCTAGAAAAGCCTAAAGACTCTAAATATTTTGCTTGTTCTAGATTAAGCACGCTCATTTGTGTACTTGCATGAAGTGATAAATCTGGCATAAATTTATGTATTAATGTAGCAATTCCGATATCTTGTACAATTACTGCATCAAGGCCCTCTTTATACAAAGTACTAACTATATCTAACGCTTCTTTAATTTCACTATCTAAAAGAAGTGTATTAAGTGTTAAATATACTTTAACATTTCTTTTATGTGCATAATCTATTGCTATTATATATTCTTCTATGCTTAAATTATTTGCCATAGTACGTGCATTAAATTTGTTTACACCCATATATACGGCATGAGCCCCAGCATTAACTGCAGCTACGAACGCTTCGTAACTACCTGCTGGAGCTAATATTTCTACTTCATTATCCATATTATTTTTCATACCCATTCCCCTTTATTTACTCTTTATTTGTTTGTTAAATAAATAAAGTGTTTTGTTATTTGCTTCATCTGTTACAATTGAATAGCAAATACCTTCTTCATATATTTTTTTGCCTGTTTCTGTAGTTTCTATTCTTGAATTAGTAAACACAGTTGGTTTAGAATTTGTAAACATCATATAGTCTACTCCAAAAAGGCATCCCCATAAAAGTACTATAACAACTAGCACAATTGCTATTGTTGAAAATACTACTTTTACTTTTTCTCTTTTTTCATATTGATCTAATAACATACATTCTCCTCTATATTAATTAAATTTTGCTATTAATTTATATATAGGTCCATTTACCATGAATTTAGCTTCATATTCTGTCATTATATTTGGTTCTTCATTATCTAATTTACCCGCCTCTATATCTGCATGTAAATTTAATGTTAGATACTCAAATGACATTTTGTTTTTATTCATATTCTTTAGCGAATACTCGAATAGACTTCTATTATCTGTCTTAAATTCTATTACAGAATCTTCTTTTAATATATCTTTATATACTTCTAAGAAAGCATCAGATGTAAGCCTTCTTTTTTCGTGTTTCTTTTTAGGCCATGGATCACTAAAGTTTAGATATATTTTATCTACTTCATGTTCACCAAATAATTCTTTTAATTCTAAAGCATTGAAATCTAGGACCTTAAGATTATCTAATTTCTTTCCTATTTCTTCTTCATATCTTGCAATCTTTTTAGTTGCTAAAGATACTACACCTTTATTTAGTTCTATTCCTATGTATAGATTTTCTGGATGACGATTAGCGCATTCTGCAATAAATGCGCCTTTACCAATACCTATTTCTAAACATATATTTTCATATTTACTTTTATCTAAAGATTTTATATCTCTTAAATATTTATCTGATGATGCTAAAATTTCATCACAGTTTTTAACATTTCTTTGTCTCATAATTTCTCCTGTTATACAAGTAAAGATTTAACATACGATGCTACTAATTGAAGCACACTAATTATTATAGTAACATTTACTATTTGGAATAAATCTAAATCTTTTTTCTTGCTTTCTAGTTCTTTTATTTTATCTTTTCTTTTCTTTTCTATTGCCTTAACTTTATCTTTTTTATTTGTAGCTTCAAATATAGCTAGGCCTAAATCCATTGAGTTTTTGCTTTGCACACTTTTTATTCTTTGAGAAAGTGTTGCATTGCGGCATATATGGAAACCTATAGCTGTAGCGATAGCCAAGAATAGCAGGTTTAATAACATTGGTAATATATATACCAGTGTTCCTTTCATCCTACCTACTGTTAATACATAGTTTGCAAAGTACATGCATTCAGTAGATAT
Organism: Clostridia bacterium; assembly: GCA_017521005.1. Lineage (GTDB taxonomy): Bacteria > Bacillota > Clostridia > TANB77 > CAG-465 > UMGS1649. Next base: position 3,860 of record JAFXEC010000034.1, read on the forward strand.
ACCAGCCGCAAGACCAACTACAGGAATATACATGTATGGAACAACTCCCGCAAAAACAATAATTGCTAATACTTGTATTCTTTCTATCCAATCACTTACAAATGTTACATCTGGTTTATCATATTTAAATGATGCAGGCGAATATAGCACCGAACCTATAGAAAGCAATGCTATTGCTAGCAGTATTAATGTTGTCTTTAATAAATTATTCTTTACAAAATCATATGTTTCTTTTATGTATGATTTAAATGTCATACCGGAAAATCTTGCCTTGAATAATTCTTTGAAACTCTTTTTTTCTTTTCTTTCCTTTTTATATTTCATATTATCCCCTACTTAAACAAAAATCTATTTGTTTTGTGTGTTCATCGGCTCTTGCAACAATTACCTTTACCTTCTGGCCTATTTCATACTTTTTACCAGTTCTTTCTCCGATTAACACCATTTCTTTTTCATGGTAAATATAATAATCATCATCTAGGTTAGACATAGTAACTAAACCTTCAATCGTGTTATCTAGTTTTACATATATACCAAATCCAGTTACCGAAGATATTACTCCCTCATATTCATCTCCTAAATGTTTCTTCATATATTTAGCCATAAACAAATCATCAAAATCTCTTTCAATTTCTGTAGCTGTTTTTTCACATTCGCTACTAGACACTGCATATTTTTCTGCTTTGTATTGTAATTTCTCTAAAGTTCTATCGTCTAGTACATAACCATTATCTAGATATTTAGATATTACTCTATGAATAAATAAATCTGGGTATCTTCTAATTGGTGATGTAAAGTGACAATAGTCCTTAAAGTTAAGCCCAAAGTGTCCTAAACATTCTTCTGAGTATTTAGCAAGTTTTAAGGATCTTAAAAGCATTTTAGAAACTATCATATACTTTTTCTCGTCGTTTCCAAACGTCTCTAATGCTGTTGCTAAAGCTCTTGGATGTATTTTATTTATACCTTTAATGCTTGAACCCATATTCTTAAGCATTTCGTTTAATTCTCTTAATTTTTCTAAATCTGGAGTTTCGTGAATTCTATATATAAACGGAGCTTCTAAATCTCTAAATGTTTTAGCTACAACTTTATTTGTAACTAGCATAAACTCTTCTATTATACAGTTTGATACACCAATTTTATATGGCATTACATCTATTGGTTCGTTATTTTCATCTAAAACAAAGTGAGTTTCTGGAATATCAAAATTAATACTACCATTTGCAACTCTCTTTTTATTTAGAATTTCATACAACTCTTTCATAAGCATAATATCTGCTTTAAATGGTGCATACTCTTTTAATGTTTCCGCGTTCTCTCCATTTAATACTTCTTCTACCTTATGGTAAGACATACGCTTTTTAGAGCATATAACAGATTTATATATTGTGCTAAATATAACCTTAGCATCTTTGTTTATTATCATATCCACAGAAAGCGCTAATCTAGTTTCACCTTCTGTTAAACTACAAATCCCGTTAGATAATGTTCTTGGAAGCATTGGTATAACCTTCCCTGGTGTATATATGCTTGTCCCTCTTTTTATAGCTTCTTTATCTATCTCACTACCTTCTGTAACATAATGGCTTACATCAGCAATATGTACAGATAGTTTATATTCTTCGTCAGATATCTTTTCAACAGAGATAGCATCGTCTAAATCTTTTGCATCATCACCGTCTATTGTATAAATGTTTTTATCTCTTAAATCTACTCTTGAGCTAATATCTTCATCTGTAATAACTGAAACTTGTTCTGCTTCATCTATTACTGCTTTAGGGAATTTTTCATCTATTCCATGGCTCTTTAGAATTACTGCTTGTTCAATATCTCTATCTGATTCATGCCCAATTACTTCAATAATTTTACCTTCAGCTTTTCTATTTGCTGTTGGATACTTAGTAATTTTAATAACTACTCTATCTTTATTTTGCACGCCTTGAAGTAGTTTGTATGGTACATACACATCTTCAATTACTCTTCCTTCTACACTAACAAAGCCAAAAGAATCGTTCTTTTCCACAGTACCAACAAAAGTAGCTTCTCCACGTTTAATAATCTTCTTAACCGTACCCTCTAAGCTCTTTCCTTCTTCTTTATG
>JAFXEC010000035.1 GCA_017521005.1 Clostridia bacterium
ATATGATGTCGTATATAACATAAAGAAAGCAAATATAGTAGTAGATGAAGGATTAGAGGAATATAAAGAGGAATATCTTGCGTATGTTACAGCATCTATATCTTGTGGAAGATTCATAGGGTATAGTATGATGCTAGTTGCAGGAGTATTAAATAGTTTATTGTTCTTTAAGTTACTTTTAGTAGTAACAACAATAGCAATCCCTATATTTACTAATTATTTAATAAAGCTAGAGAGCAAAGAATAAACGAAAATTGAATAATGTTGAAAAAGCCCGGTAATTATGGTATAATTATCGGGCTAGTTTATTAAATTCCAAAATAATTAAAGAGGAGATAAGAATGATTAAAGTAGGTGGAAGTAGTTATAACAACGGAATTCAGTTTGTAGGTGAAACATATAGTGTTGGTTTTGAAGAGAAGTCTGGTAGAACAGAAGTTAAAGTAAGGAAAAACATAGCAAAAGATACAAGTAAATTTATGCGGTTTTTAAGAAAAATTCCTCTGGTAAGAGGCTTTGTAAATGTTATATGTAAAAACAAATTTTTACTTGCTGTATTTGCAGTGGACATTGTGTTAAACATTATAACATTAGCAAGAAAAACAACAGAAACGACAACAACTCAAGTCAGCGAAGGCTTAATAACTGCTCTTATGATAGTATCATTTCTTTCTATTATTACATCGATTGCACTTATTATTTATTTGCTTTCAAAAATGTTAGTTAATATGAAGAATACATGGATGTATCATGGTGCAGAACATAAGGTGATAGAAACAAACTACGCAGAACAAGAGATAACTCTTGAGAATTGTCGTAAAGCACCACGAGTAAGTGACAATTGTGGCACAATGCTGGTAAGCCTTATGATATTTGTCTATGCTATTTTGTTTGTTTTACAACTTGTAACTAAAGTATATTTGTGGAGTTCTGTGGAACTTATTCTGGGTATAACAATATCTTACGAATTGTTCCTTATGAAGCGAACAAATATAATCTTAAAGCCGGCATTCAAACTTGGATATTTTCTTCAGGAAAAATGCTTTACCAAAGAACCTGACGATCACCAATTAGCACAAGCCATGCTTGCGTTTTCTATTCTCGAAGGACTTGAAACAAAAGAATTTACCTTAGAGGACGTAGATCAAGTGTTGACTGAAGCTAATATGTTACCAAATAAGTAATGAAACAAAAATATCAAAATAAAACACCCCGAGATTTCTCAGGGTGTTTTGCTTTGCAGATATTAAATATTGCCATTAACGATAGTTTCGAGCATTACGAAGTAATCTGTCTGGTCATAGGAAGATGTAGTTTTACCAACAATCTTTACGCCAAACATTCCACGAATGAATGCTGCTTTTTCGCTTACATTCTTTAGGCCTGTTGCTTCCTCAATAAGTTCGTCTGCCTTTTCTGCACTAGGTGCAGTTTCAATTAATAGTTTGAGTTGCTCATGGGTTAAGTTCATTGTGTATTCTCCTTAATAGTGTTTTTTGACATGACTTGCTGTAAGATATCCATATAAATTTCTTCCTCGTCATTGAGAGAAACTTTTATAAGGGATTCTTTATAAAGTTTTTTGATTAAAAGATACTTTTCGCGTGTATCCGTTATACCTGTAACAGATTCAATAATATGATTTGCAATATCTGTGTTTGGTGCGGTAGAAATTAAGTGCATAAGCTCTTCTGAACTCAAGATTTCCGCCATATCTCCAGAAACAAATGTAGCTTTCTTTTTTTCTCTAGCACGTGCTAATCTAATTCTTCTTCCATCAAAGTTTGCAACAGTAATAATTATAATGCTTATACCAATGTTTGTAATGTGTATCCAAAATAAAGGTAAAGCGATTCTACCACCGGTAGCAATTAATAGTGATGAACCAAAGAGCAACGCGTTAAATACAACAAGATTCTGGATTCTTATTAACATCTTCATATACTTTTCCATTGTTTTGTCTTCTTGTTCATCATATTGATTTCCAAGGAAAAGAGTCAAAACATAATACATAGCAAAGTATAATAGCCCTACAAAAACGCCAGACATTATACAGAAAAATAACATTTTTTCTGTTCGTACAAAATAGTTACAAATGGTTCCATAAATTAAACCGAATATGCCAAAAATAAAAGCTGTAATATAATATCGTTTTTTCATATGTAATCCTTTCAAAAATTATTTTTTCAGTATATTAAATTAACATAAAATATTTTACCACAGATTGCTAATTTTAGCAACAAAAAACACCAAACATTATGTTTGGTGTTAATTTGGTGGGAAAGATCGGAATCGAACCGATACGAGTGTTACCTCGCAGGATTTTAAGTCCTGTGCGTCTGCCAGTTCCGCCACTATCCCATGCAAGAAATATCTTAACATTTTTTTAGACTAAAGTCAACTAAAAAATCAAAAAAAGTTGTATAAATTTTATTTTTTGTTTTTTATAATAGAATATTAAATAAATTTGATTAGATTATTGTATATTTTCAGACCTTATGCTAGAATACATAGAAACTAAATCGTTTTAGTACGCTAAAAATTTGGCGTATATTTTTAATACTCACTTAAAAGGAGGATTATGTGTGAGAAAAAATATATTGAAAGGAGAAGTAGATATGTACGACAAAGTATCTCTAAAACGAATGTATACGGAAACCGTACGGAATTTATTTGGCAAGGAAATTTCTATGCTTAATCCGTATGAGCTAAATGCGGTAATCGCGCATGTAATAAAGTCTAAAGTTATCTTGAGCAATTTCGAAAACTCTATGGACCTTTATTCTAAAGAGAAAATAGCAATATATTTCTCGATAGAATTTCTTATGGGTAGAATTGTTCTTGACGCCTTGACAAATGCTGGGTTAAGAAAACTTACGGCAAAAATCTTTTTGGAAGAAGGTATAGACATCAATTGCCTTGAGGATGTAGATGATACAGCTCTTGGTAATGGTGGACTTGGAAGACTTGCTGCGTGTTTTGTTGAATCGGCAGCAACGTTAGGGTATCCGGTTTATGGAGCAGGACTTTACTACAAGTATGGTCTCTTTAAGCAGACCTTTGATAAGAACGGCAATCAAGTAGAAGTAAAGGATGACTGGACAAGTCATGGAGAACCGTGGTTTGAACCACACCACGAAGATTCTGTTATAGTGGAGTATCAAGATACAAAGGTAAAAGCGGTACCATATATTTTGCCCATTATTGGATACAACACAAGCAGAGAGAATTACACAGCAAATGCATTTCCTCTTACGCTTTGGAAGGCTGAAGGAATCTTAGGAACAAATGAATCTGCACTGAAGATTTCAGATGTTCTTTACCCTAAAGATGATACGGATGAAGGTAAGAAGCTTAGACTTAGACAAGAGTATTTCTTCTCGAGTGCGATGATGCAATATATTTTTAAGAAGCACTATGCAAAACATGGCACTTTGGACAATATTGATGAGTACTATGTCTTCCAAATGAATGATACTCATCCTGTTGTGGCATGCCTTGAGTTTATTCGTCTTCTTAAAAATGCTGGTTATACCTTTGAACAAGCTTTTGCTAAAGCTAAAAAGTGTTTCGCATATACCAATCATACTATCATGAGCGAAGCTTTAGAAAAATGGCCGATTATTATCTTTAAGGATATGTTGCCTAATATCTTTAAGATAATTGAGGAAATCAATCAAACTTTAATCAATGAACTTATTGGTAAACCGGAGTTTAACTTTACAAGTATCGTTGATGGTAAACTTCAGTATTTTCCTAATTGGGAAAAAGTAAGAGAATATGAAATGTTCTCTTATGGTGTTATCCATATGGCAAATATCGCAAGCTATGTTTCCTTCAGAATTAACGGAGTTGCGGAAATTCACAGCGGAATCATTAGAAGAGAAACACTTAATAAGTGGTATGTGCTTTATCCGGATAAGTTTATTAACAAGACAAACGGTATCACTCAGAGACGTTGGCTCAAACTTGCTAACTATGAACTTGCAAACTTCCTTGATTCTTATCTTGGAAAGAGTTGGACAACTAATCTATCAAGACTTGAATCTATGGAAAGATACAAGAATGACCAAGAAGTTCTTGCACGTTTTGCGAAGGTTAAAATGACCGCCAAAGAAAATCTTGCAAGGTACATTTATGCAAAGGAAGGAATTAAGATAGATCCTACCAGCATTATCGATTGTCAGGTAAAGAGAATACATGAGTACAAAAGACAGCTTATGAACGCTCTTAGAATCTTGTATATCTATGATGGTATCAAAAAAGGAACTATTAACGACTTCTATAATACTACCTTTATCATTGGCGGTAAGGCTGCCGCAGGATACGCTGCAGCAAAGCAAATCATATCTCTTATCAAGGATATAGAGGAGCTTGTGAATAATGATCCTGAAATGCAAGGTAAGATGAAGGTTGTTTTCCTTACTAATTTCAATGTAAGTTACGCAGAAAAGGTATATGCTGGCGCGAACTTCTCTGAACAAATAAGTACTGCAGGTACGGAAGCGTCTGGTACTGGTAACATGAAGTTCATGTTAAACGGAGCGCCTACTATCGGTACACTTGATGGAGCAAACATCGAGATTGTCGAAGAAGCAGGCACTAAGAACAACTATATTTTTGGTGCTACAGTTGAAGAGCTTACTCGTATCAAGGCAATATATAACCACCATTCGTTCCTTGAAGCGAATAAAGATTTGGTAGAGCTATTAAGTTATCTTAAGGGCGAAAGAGGTCTTAAGCGTACGTATTGGGATCTTGTAAATACGCTTCTTTATGATGACAGGTATTTTGTTATGTATGATCTTAAGTCGTATGTAGCTATAACCCTTAAAGCTAATACAGATTATGCTAATGAGCAGAGAACGAAGGACTATACTTGTTATACAAGAAAAGCTTTCAAGAACACCATTCATGCGGGAAAATTCTCGTCAGACAGAACCATCAAAGAATATGCTACAGAAGTGTGGCATGTAAAGAAGGTTAGAACAAAAACAAATTAATCAAAACACCCCTTTAGGAATTCCTAAAGGGGTGTTTATTAATGTAAGCTAGCAATATATATAACTCTAAATGTCTTAAAATTGGCATAATATTAAAACTTGTAAAATAGAATTTAATATAGATATTTAGGGGGAGAATATGAGAAATATATTAAAAAAAGAAATGATGTTGTGCATATTAGTATATTTGTTTGTAGTTATATTTAATATAGTTTACGCTTTACCATCTTTTGCAGTAGTGGATGTAAATACAAAATACCAAACGGCCGAATCATCTATAAAAACGAATGCACCTGTATTTAATTTTACATCTGGTGCGCAAGTGTTAATGGAAGCAAGTACAGGGAAAATAATATATGCAAACAATGAGAATGAGAAGCTTTATCCGGCTTCTGTAACAAAGGTTATGACAATGTTATTAATAATGGAAAAGATAGATTCTGGTGCACTTAAATATACAGATAATGTAACTTGTTCTAAACAAGCCTCGCTTATGGGTGGTTCGCAAATTTGGTTTAAGGAAGGCGAAACATTAACTGTTGATGAGGCTTTAAAATGCATAGCGGTTGTATCCGCAAATGATGTAAGTTATGCTATGGCAGAACTAATAGGTGGAAGTCATGAAAACTTTGTTAATATGATGAACAACAAGGCTAAAGAATTGGGGATGGAAAACACCAACTTTATGAATGCGCATGGTATTGATGAAGATGGTCATTATACATCTGCAAAAGACATAGCAATAATGTCTAGAGAATTAATAACTAAACATCCAGATATATTAAAATACACAACTATTTGGCAAGATAGTATAAGAAACGGAACATTTACATTATCTAGTACTAATAAACTGCTAAAGACATATAACGGGCTTAACGGACTTAAAACAGGTTCAACTTCTACAGCAATGTTTAACCTATCTGCAACTGCAACAAGAGATGGCCTAACCTTTATAGCTGTTGTGATGAAAGGACCTTCTAGTGCTGTTAGAAATGAAGAGATAACAACATTACTAAATTACGGATTTGCAAACTATTCTGTAGAAAAACTTTGCGATAAGAACGAAGTGGTAGAAAAGGTTAGAGTAAATAAAAGTTTAGATAAAGAATACGATGTTGTAACAGCGGAAAACAAGACTATTCTTAAAACAAAAGGAGAAAGTATAGAACATAAAAAGATTATAGAGATGAACAAAAATCTTAATGCTCCTATAGATAAAGGAACTGTTGTAGGGAAAGTAAAATGGGTAGATAAAAATAACGAAATACTGGCAGAAACTAGTCTTGTTATTAGTGAAGAAATAACTTGTTCAAAATTTAATGAATATGTTAAAAAAATCATAGAAAAATATGTATTTTTATAGCAGAAAAAACATAAAATAAAAAGTGCTTAAAATGTAGTGAAATGCGCAAAAATAAATGTAATATTACACAAATATTACATTTATTTTACATTTCCGTTTAATGTATCTCAAATGCCCTAAAATCGTTGACTAAAATAGCTGTTTGTTATATTATTTGGTCAGTATTATGGAGGTTTATACATATGATAGGAATGAATCAAATTAAGAAGAGATTATTTAGAGGTATTGCAATAGGTCTGGCTATTGGTTTAGTAGGCATGATTGTAATATTTGTGTTAATGAATAACATAGTAAATTCATATAAAGATGGTACGAACGAAAACTTTAGAAGGGATTATACTTTCAATGTTGTAACATTAACAAGAGATGTTGTACAAGGTGAAACAATAACAGAGGATATGCTAACTACAACAAGAATACACAAAAACACAGCTGCTACAAATGCTATAACAAATATTTATGATGCGATAGGACAAACAGCTAAATATAATATAGCAAAAAATACAACTGCAGTTTCAGGAATGTTTGCAACTAAACTTGTTAGCCAAGACACAAGAGTACAAGAAATAAGCTCAGTATTATTACCAATAGACATAGTTGAAGGGGATTATGTGGATATCCGTATAATGTTCCCAAGTGGTGTTGAATATATTGTACTTGCACAAAAACAAGTTCAAAAAATTTACGGTTCTGTAATTTGGTTAGAAATGACAGAAGAAGAAATATTAATATTAAACAGTGCAATGGTTGACTCATACTTAAGAGAAGGCTCAAAACTATATGCTGTTAGATATGCTGATCCAACTACTCAAATAAAACTTGGAACTGATGAAGAACTTGCTGAAGCAGAAGAGTATATCAGAACAAAAATTACAGAAGAAGTTACTAAACTTGGAACACCAACTACTCAACAATTATCGGATATGGTTTCTAAATTTGCAATAGAGTATAGATATTACATTGAATCATACAACAAAACAAAAGTTAATTATCAACCAAATGAAGAAGTTATGAAATTCATGAGACAAAATCCATATATAGTTGAAAAAGCTAAAGAAAGACTTAATTCAACAGCTCGTGCAAATATGGATTCAAGCATAGACTTATTTGAATCTGATAGCGGTGAAGCTTACGAAAACGTAATTAATGGAGTTGGAACATCGATAGAAATAATAAACGGATTAAGAAGCGGATTATTAGAACAATATTAATTAGGAGGAGCAAATGCAAAAAATAATAGGTTTGGTAGGATACGTAAATAAATCGGAATTAGTAATAAATCTAGCTAAAACATTATCAATTACTGGCAAAAAAGTGCTAGTAATTGATGGCACGTTAGAAGAAAGATTAAGATATACAATACCAGCCTTCAACAATTCAGAAAAGGAATACTTAACTAATTTTGATGGAGTAGATTATGCATTAGGATTTAATAGTATAGATGCAATAAAAGAATATATTTGTACTAAAACTTCTGATGCAGATACATATGACATTATACTACTAGATATAGATAATGCCGATTCATATGTAGGATTTAGACAAGGCTCTGAAGAATTTACAAGAACATTCTTCTTTATAGAGTACTTAAATATTTCTTTTGGTAGAAATGCTGAAATATTAAAAGCGTTAACATCATTTGTTGAAGATGGTAAAAAACCAGTTCTAACAAGAGTTATATACAAACAATATGTTTCTAGAACAAGTGATAAATATTTTACAAGAATGATAGAAGACTATCCTATAGAATGGAATGAAAGAGATTACGAGCTTCCATTTATGGAGCAAGATAAGATAGCGGATATTGAAATGCAACAAAGCGGATATATAGATGTAAACAGACACACTAAACAATTTGTTAGTATGATGGCAGACATTGCATCGGATATTCTAGGAGATGTTGCTTCAGTAGATATTAAGAAAATGATTAAAATGTATACAAGGGGGAGAGCATAATGCCAAAAATAGTTTTTTGGAGTCCAGAGCCTAAATCAATAGGACAAACACTTGCTAGTGTTGCGTTAACATCAGTAATGGCGATTGAAGAAGATTATTCTAATTTACTATTACATGGTCATTGGCAAGCGAAAAAAATAGAAAGTGCATTTACATATTTCGAAACTCTTAAAAAGACAAATGTTTTTGGAAGTTCAAGTATGGGTATAACAGCACTTGCAAGACTAGTTGAAAGTAATAAGCTAACTCCCGAAGGAATAAGAAACTACGCAAAACCAGTACTAAAACAAAGATTAGATATAATGTATGGTACAAACGTAGCAAGTAGAGAGCAATTTGTTCAATTAACAAAGAGCTTAAACATGGTTATTAAAAATGCGGTTCAAACATATGACTTGGTTTGGATAGACCTTCCAAAGGGAACAGATAAATCATATATAACAGAAATTTTATCTGAAGCAGACTATGTAATATGTACAATTAATCAAGAAGCAATGTTTTTAGATGATGCTATAAAAGCATATATGGAGAATGATTACATAAAGGATAAACCAAAAATGCTTCTAATGTGTAATTACGAACCAAAATCTAAATATAATATACCTAATATAAGAAGAAAATATGGTATAAAGGATCCAATATATTGTATACCATCAAACTATATGTTTACAGACGCATGTAATGATGGTAATGTAATAGATTTTATATATAACAATCTAAATGCAGATAAAATGGATTACAATGGTTACTTCGTTGCAGAAGTTAAAGAAGCGTTAAAAGAAATACTAAATAAAGTAAGAGTATAAAGTGAGGGGGTAAGAACTTGTCATTAACAGTTATATTTAATATCATCTTATCGTTAGTGCTAGTGGTTCTAGTTGGCGTATGTATATATTATGCAGCTGCTAAAAAGAGCGAACTAGGTATAGTAGATGAAGTAGAACGTGAAAGACAAAAGTATAGTGTAAAAGGAATGTCAGATTTCATAAAACACGAATTTGATGAAATAACAAGAATGAACCTATACGATCTTGCTCTTTCAGAAGATGAGTTTGAAAGAAGAAAAAATACTAAGTACGAATTAAAGAAAGCGTTAAAAGGAGCAGGATATGCTTCAGCAAACGATAAAAAGTATGTAAAAACATTAATGTTTGACTTACTTAGAAATCAGTACAAGGTAAACGAAAGAAATATAAACTATGCTATTCCTTTCGATAATGTAGAAAAAATGACAGCAGCAGATAAATTTGATATTCTTTTACATATGTATAAGAAGAAATATAAATCTAATGCATTGTCACAAATAATATCAGAGTATAGACTTGATGAACCAAAGTTTGAGTATGACGCAGCAGTTCCTTCTTATGTAATAACACCAGAAGAAATTAGTCATATATACGAAGAACAAATAATGGGACAAACAATAGACTTTGAAGATAAACTTCAAATAGTAGTACAAAGAATATACCAAGGATACAAGGGCTTCAGTGTTATAGATGATATACGTGACCAAAACATAGATGGTGTTTCAGGAGGCGTATCTGGTATACCACCAAGCTTCTTAGATCAAGTTGGTGATATGGAAGATTACTTAGATGCAACTGGTAAATTCAATATTCCAATGTCATACGATTCAGTATGGATATTCTATAAAGGTAAATCAATGTACTTATCATTCCTATCATTTGGTAGTGAAGCAGAATTAAGACGTGTATGTCAAAACATATACAAGTTTAACAATCCAGGTCAGTTATCTGAATCAGTTGGTTTCAAAATCAACGAAATGAAGGATGGTTCCAGAATAGTTGTTCTAAGACCGAACTTCTCAGAATCTTGGGCTTTCTTCGTAAGAAAGTTCGCTCCACCGGTTTTAGTTAACCCAGAGCAATTGTTAATACATAAGAATAAAGAAAACGTAATAGAACTATTAAAATATTTAATAAGAGGAGCAAGAGTTACAGCCGTTACGGGAGAGCAAGGTTGTGGTAAAACAACACTTCTTATGGCGATAATGAAATTCTTATATCCTACAATTACAATTCGTGTACAGGAAACTGCATTCGAATTACACTTAAGAAAAATTTATCCAAGAAACAACATCTTATCTTTAAGAGAAACAGACACAATCACTGGTCAAATGGGACTAGACGTTCAAAAGAAAACAGATGGTGGTGTTAACATCCTAGGAGAGGTTGCAACTGACCCAGTTGCTGCTTGGATGATACAAATGGCGCAAGTTGCTTCTAAGTTCACACTATTTACACACCACGCCAAAACATTCCCTAACTTAATAACAGCACTTAGAAACTCACTACTAAAAATAGGAATGTTCAATAACGAAGACGTTGCAGAAGTGCAAGTTGTAAACGTTATAAACTTTGATATACACTTAAAAAGAGGTGTAGATGGAACAAGATTTATTGAAAGAATAACTGAATGTGTTCCAAAAGAAAAAGAATTCAAATATCATGAAGGTTATAGAACAGCTAAAAATATGGATGATAAATGGGAAGCTTTCATGGATAATGCTACAGAATATTTTAGACATATGACACAAACTTCTAACTATGATTATCATAATATAGTAGAATTCAAAAACGGTGAATATGTATTTACTCATGAACTATCTGAAGCAAATGTACAAGCAATGAGAGAAAATATGTCTGATGAAGACGTTAAAGAATTTGATAAATTCTTAGATACAGCTTGGGGGTGATAGTTTATGGGAGCAAATAATAACATATTTCTAATTGTTGGTTTGTTAATAGGTGTGAGTACAATTGGTATGTTAGCTCTTTTAATCTATTACTCAGCCACAAAGAAAAAATATGCTAAAAATACTAAATTACAACAAAAAGATCAAATAGTTGTAAAAAATAAATCAAGCTTAAAAGATATATTAGATAGACTTTATCAAGTAATGTATCTAATATTTGCTAAATTACCATTAATAAGTCACTATACAAAGAAAACAAGATTAAAACTTGAAATGGTTAATGATTATACAGAATATGAAATAAGAAGAAAAACTGGTTCGCTAGTTTTAACATCAGTTTTATTCATATTTGCAGCGTTATATGTTTTCCTTAATGTTGTAGATGACCTATATATGGCACTTGTAGTTGTTTTAATGGTATTTGTAATAAATGATGTACTTGTTAACTCAAAGGTTAATAAAGTAGCGGACAAGATAGTAAGACAACTACCAGAAGTATTTACAGAAATACGTCACTCATTCCACGAACATGGAATGATTGAAGAAGCATTTAACGATGCTATAGATGAACTTGAAGAACAAGAAATCACACCACAAATTAAGAGGATCAAGGAAGCAATACTTTCAGATAATCCTGAAGTACAAATGGAAAAGTACTATGATACAGCTCCAAACAAATACTTAAAATTATTCTGTGGACTTTCTTATCTTACAATGGAACTTGGAGATAGAAAGATAGATGGTGTATCAGTTTATCTTAAAAACTTAAACAACATGTTAAATGATATTTATCTAGAAATATTAAAGAAAGATAAATTAAATTACATGTTTAAGAGCTTAACAGCAATTACTATTGCACCAATATTCTTCATAAAGTTTATTGAAGGTTGGGCGGTTAAGAACTTCCCATCACTTATAAACTTCTATTCAAGTAGTATTGGATTTGTAATTCAAGCAATACTTGTTGCATCAATATTTATTGCATACTTCTTATTAAAAACAATTAAAGAAGATTCAAACGAAATTAAATTCGATAGAATAGCAACAAAGAGATGGCAAGAAAGAGTATATAAATGGCCAGTAGTAAGATTTATAGTAGATGGATTTATGCCATCACCACATACTAAAAAGTATCAGCGAATATCTGAAAACATCAAAACATCGAACTCGTACTTAACACTACAATGGTTCTATGTTAATAAATTAACTTTTGCAGTTGTTGCATTCATTGCAACATTTGCGTTATTAGTAAATATACACATTATAGATTTAAAGAGTATATATAATGATATAAGTGAGGAGTTCATAAGCTTAGGAGCTTTGTCTGATGCAGATAAGGCGTTAGCGGAACAAACTAACGAACAAGATAGAATAATAGTAGAAAAGTTAAAAAATAATAAAGTTTCAGGTGAAGAATTAAGAGCTTCGATAGAAAACGAATTAGGACATGGTGCTACTGAAACAGATATCGATAGAATATTTGCAAAAGTCGAAGGTGTTCAAGATTCATACTGGAAAGTATGGGAAACAGTCATAGCACTTCTAGTAGCAGTAATTGTTTACTTCGTACCAAATGGTATTCTATTAATTAAGAACAAGATTAGGGCTCTTGAAAAAGAAGATGAAGTAATGCAGTTCCAATCAATAATTCTAATGCTTATGTATATTGAAAGAGTTGACGTACAAACAGTACTTGAATGGCTAGAAAGATATTCATATGCATATAAAGAACCAATATCTACAGCACTTAACAACTATGAAGCTGGTGCTATAGAAGCATTACAAGATCTTAAAGATGCTATACCACAAAAAGATTTCAAACGTATAGTAGAAGCTTTAATATCTGCGGTTGAAAGAATCCCAATTAGAGATGCTTTCGATGAATTGGAAACAGAAAGAGCGTTCCAACATGAAAAAAGAAAAGATGCTAACGAAAGAATAATACAAAAGAAAACATCATTAGGAAAAACAATTGGATTTACACCGTTAATAATATTAGTTGCAGGTTATTTCGTAGGACCACTTTTACTAGTAAGTATACTACAACTTGTAAACTACATGGGAGCGATGAGCTTCTAAACACCGAAAGGTGTTAATAAAATAGGTTAATGCACAGAAATGTGTTTAACATATATTATAATATATTAATTATCTATTAAAAAAAGGAGGTAAAAGAATAATGGATAACGCACAAAAAGCGATTATGATAGGTGTAGGACTTTTCATTACAATCATAATCATATCTTCAGTACTTTTAATATCAAATATGGGTACTAACTTGATAACAAGTGCACAATCACAATTATCAGGTATAACAAAAGGTTTACAAAACCAAATAACAGCTGCATATGATGGTAAAACATTAACA
>JAFXEC010000036.1 GCA_017521005.1 Clostridia bacterium
ATTTCTAAAGGTAAGTTTACTGGTAACTTAAGACTTGGTATCTGCTATGATGATATCTCAAGAAAACGTCTTGTGGTCTTCAAAGAGGAAAACATTACAAGAGGTATCATTATAGAAAAGGATTCCGATCAGGTTACCGAATTTACACTTAATCGTTCCTTGAGTCCATCGCTTTCCTTCTATGGAAGCACCCTGTACTACGTTGGAAATGGTAACATCTATTTCTACAATGTAAACTCTGGTTCGTTTAAGAGTATTGAATGTGAGTATGCAAGAAAGGATTCTAGTATCTACAGATTTGGAAACAAGTTTATAGTTACCAACAACGACTCTGCGTATATTTACGAGAAATCTTGATACCACCCCACACAAGTGATATAATTATACCCACTACAAAATTAAGTCTAAATTAAATTTAAGGAGGATTAAATCCATGGGAGGATTTAAAGAAACTATCTCAAAGGCAATCGGAAATTCCGAAATCTTCAACAAGACCGCGGACTTCATTTCGGATAAGCAGAAAAAGTTCAAAGCAGACAAAGCTTTGGAAGATGCAAATCTGAAACTCACCGCACTCTACCTTGAGCTCGGTAAGACTTCATACAAGAGGCGTCCCCTTACCGCCGGCAGAACCAGCACAGTTATCCGTGCTGAAATCGACGCCCAGCTCATCGTAGTTGCCAACTGCCAGGCACTGGTAGACGAGCTTAACGCTCCCAAGCCCGAGCCCGAAGCAGAAGAGCCTTCAGCACCTACGGAGCCTGAAACTCCCGAAGCTGAAGCAACTCCCTCTGAAGAAGATAAAACCACAGAGGAATAATTCCATTAAAGGTGTTAGCAAATGCTAACACCTTTTTCTTTTTTGCATATAATACCATAGGTGATATTTATGCAAACTTTTAATATTGGCGATATAGTTGCTAGAAAATCTTATGGTTATGATGTGCTTTTTAGAGTCACCAAAATATATGGCGAAATGGTAGATTTAATAGGAATAACTGTTAGAATAATAGCCGATGCTCCAATATATGACCTTAAACTTGTCCCACCAGATGAAATAAAGAATAGAATGAAAATTATAGAAAAGAACACTAGCTCTAGACTCTCTAGAACTTACACTGGTGTAAAAAATAGATTTAACTTAAGAAGTAGCTTTAACTCTTATGATCAAACAATACCAACATACACTAAAGATACTGTCTTCAAAAAACCAGGAGTTGTTCTTCATATAGATGGAGATGCAGAATATGCTATGAAGTGTAAAGACGTATATAAAAAGATGGGAATAACTGCTCATGTATATAACATTAAAGAGCAAGACCAACCTAAATATGTATATAATCTTTTAACTAAAATACGACCAAACATACTCGTTCTTACAGGCCATGATGCCTTTATTAGAAAAAGGAATGATATATATAATATAGATAATTACAAAAATTCTAGATATTACATAGAAAGTGTTTTAGAAGCAAGAAGATATGAACACTCATTAGACAATTTAGTTATCTTTGCAGGCGCCTGTCAGTCATATTACGAGGCTATTTTAAGCGCAGGGGCTAACTTTGCCAGCGCGCCCAAAAGAGTCTTAATTGACATGCTAGACCCTATTATAGTAGCACAAACAGTTGCATATACTCCCGTAGATAAATTTGCCCCGCTTGCTAGTATAATATCTAATACAAGAGAAGGATTAAAAGGAATAGGCGGTGTACAAACAAGAGGCCAATACCGTGAAGGTATGCCTAGTCTTCAGTTAAGTTGACATAAACAAAGCAGAATGATATAATATATGCGTTCACAATAAAAATCCAATGAATAAATTTAAAGGAGAAAATTATGGCATCCATTACTATTGTACTTAAAGATGGTGATACCCCAAAGAACCAGACCGTAAAACACATTCACACCTACAACTCTGATGTAGCTCCCAAAGTTGGAGAATATGTTGATGTAGACGGCCATCCTTCTTATGAAGTTGACCGTGTTATTCACAAAGTCTCCTCTAAGAGCGGCATCATTATCGTTGAAGTAAAAGAAGTAGAAAGGAGCTAGTATGCACGTAAAAGTAATGTTACGCGTAAAAAGAGATAACAAAGAGCAGATTGCAAAAGAGCTCTTCTCTTTCACCGCTGACTGCGTTCCCAGAAGAGGCGACCTTATAGATTTCGTAAGTCACGCAACATATAAAGTTGTTGAGGTCATCTTCTGTGCTGGACATGTAATACTGGAAGTTGAGGAATACAACAATCCTACCAATCCTCCACTTTCTAAGTGTCCTCTTTATTAACACAAAAGGCATCCAAATGGATGCCTTTTTGTTATATTAAAATACAATATTTTGAACTAAACATACTCCTATTTCAGAAGTTGTTACATATTCAATATTAATTTTTGTGCCAATTTTAAGTAATACTTGTTTATTGCTATTTTGTATAGATGACATATATAAATTATCACTATTTTCAAGTTTAAAATAATAATATGTATTTCCGTCTATTTCTGCATTATATAATTCAGTTATCTTTCCAGATATATTTTGTATTTCTTTGTTTTGGTTATTTTCAACGCCAAGTTTTTCAAGATATAAATTAACTGCACCTTTTAATGTTTCAGCTTGAACTACCTTTGTATAATTTTTTACATTACAAAGGGCATATCTTTGTACTAACCCAGCTTTGTCTTTTAATAACATAAAGTATGTTTCTTCCCCGTTAACATTTAATATTGTTGGAAAAGTTGCCACATATCTTAAATCTTGAACCAAACTTTCTGCTGAAGCTTGTGCAGAGCTTTCCTCTGCTCCTGAGCAGTTATATCTTATTACTTCTCCAGTCTTAGGATTTGCTAAAATAAATCCAACATTAGATTCTGCATTACTAGCTGGCGTAAGTCCTGTATAAAATACTATCTCTCCATTAGATGTTATTGCTGTGTTATATCCTTCAAAACCAATTTCCATATTTCTATAAAAATAAGTTGTTTTTAATACATTGGTTTGGGAAAATATTGAATTCCAGAAACCATTTATATATGTTAAATTGTTTTCTGTTATTCTCATTAAATAATCTAGACTATATGCATGATCTACCCATTCTGGTAATTGGTCTGATGTATATTCTTTACATTCGCCGCTAGTTGCATTTGTTATAATAAACGTTTCTTCTTTTTGTCCTCCAAACATACCAATTGTTGGATTTATTACCGACGTTATATAATATGGTATACCTTCTTCATCAATTTCGAAGAAAGATTTTCCAAAAATATAGCTAGGATATTCGTTTCTTAAATGTCTTTTTAAATCATATGACCAATATGCGCTTGGTGAATATTTTATTCCATCTTTAAGCTCTATATATTTAGCTTCTTGTGTTGATGTATTAACTAATACATATCCTGGTATTCCTGTTTTATTTGCCTTGTTATATTTAAAGAAACCTCCGTAATTTAGCGAAGATATTCTATATAACCCACCATTGTATTTTATTAAGTTGTATTCATTATCTACTTCATACCAAGCCGAATTCTTAATGCTTCCTATTGTTCTATCTCCAAGATGTTCTGCTGTTTCCATATCAACAATAGATATGTTACTCACATTATCTACTTGATTAATATCTTGTTCAAAATTTCCTTCTTTAATATCTGTCATAGCTTGATATTTAGAAGCACTAAACATAGGCCATGATGTTACAAAGCCTAATAGTAATATCACAAATAATGTCCCAGCAACTATTAAAGTAGCTTGCGTACCAATATATTTATGTTTAACTTTTTTCTTACTATTTTTACTAGAAGACTCAATTACACATTCTATAATCGCACCTATAATTGATATGACTATTAAAAAGCTCCATAAAGATGGATTTCTTAAATTCCAAGCAGGAAGGACAAAATAATTTATGCCCATTCCTACAAGTACTGTTATAACTAATCCTATTATTCTTAATGTAATCATATTTTCCTCTTTCTGTGGCTCACCACAAATTACATATCCAAACTAGCTTTTAATTTAGCTATTATTTCTGTGTATTTTGTAACCTTTTCTTTTTCTGCTTCTATTAAAGCTGCTGGTGCTTTTGATACGAATTTTTCATTAGATAACATTCCTTCTGCTCTCTTAAGTTCGCCTTCTGCCTTCTTAAGTTCTGCTAAAAGTTTTGCTTTTTCTTCTTCTTTATCTATTGCTCCAGACATATCTAATACCACATCTATATTATGTGTATGTATTGCTGTTCCTTCTAATCCTGCTGTATCTTTTAATGTAACGTTTTCTGCAGATACAAGTTTCTTTAACATTTCTATAGATTTCTCAAGATTTGCTAAGTATTTTTCACTGTACATAGTCATATCTATTTTCTTAGAATTTGTAAGACCCGCATTTGCTCTAATATTTCTTATCTCACGAATTACTTCTATAAGTTCTTCTTCAAATGCTTCATCTTCTTCAAAGTTATATTTAGGCTCAGCATAACTAGAAATCATAAGAGCCTCTTTATCTGTTAATAGATTTGAGTAGATTTCTTCTGTTATGTATGGCATATATGGATGTAACAATTTAAGAATATCTGTAAGTACATATTTTAATGTTGCTACTGCGGCTAAGTAACCTTCGCTTCCTTCGTTGTATAGTCTTGGTTTTGCCATTTCTATATAAAGGTCACAGAAGTCTGACCAAGCAAAGTCATATATGCTATTTAATGCAACACCTATTTCATAATTTTCTATGTTGTTTCTAACTTCAGTTATTGTTTTAGATAATTTACTTAATATCCATTTATCTTCTGGATAAAGTGTATTTTCATCTATCTCAACATCTTTATTCTTTTCAATATATGTTAAGCTAAATCTACTTGCATTCCATAATTTGTTTGCAAAGTTACGTCCTGCTTCAACTTTTTCTGGTATGTAACGGATATCGTTTCCTGGAGCAATGTTTTGGATTAATGAAAATCTTAAAGCATCTGTTCCATAATCTTTCATAACTTCAAGTGGATCTATTCCATTACCTAAGCTCTTAGACATTTTTCTACCTAATGCATCTCTAACTAAACCGTGGATAAATACATCTTTAAATGGTACTTCTCCTGTATGTTCTATTGCACTAAATATCATCTTAGATACCCAGAATGTTATAATATCATATCCTGTAACAAGTGTATTTGTTGGATAGAAGTATTCTAAGTCTTCTGTTTTTTCTGGCCAGCCTAATGTACTAAATGGCCATAATGCTGAGCTAAACCATGTATCTAAGCAATCTTCATCTTGAGTAAGATTTCCACCACATTTACATGTTGTAGGATGTTCTGTAGATACTGTTGTTTCACCACATTTATCGCAGTAGTATGCTGGAATTCTATGTCCCCACCATAATTGTCTAGATATACACCAATCTCTGATGTTTTCCATCCAGTTCATATATAGTTTTTCAAATCTTTCAGGAACAAATCTTGTTTCTCCATTCTTAACTGCTTTTATAGCTGGTTCTGCTAAAGGTTTCATTTTTACAAACCATTGTTTAGATGCATAGGGTTCAATTATTGTATGACATCTATAACATTTACCAACATTGTGTTCATATGGTTCTGTTTTAACTAAAGCGCCAATTGCTTCAAGTTCTTTAACTATTTCTACTCTTGCTTCTTCACGAGTCATTCCAGAAAATCTACCGTAACCTTCAGAGATTATTCCATCTTCTCCAATTACAGATATAACTTCTAGGTTATGTCTAAGTCCTAGTTCATAGTCGTTTGGATCGTGAGCTGGAGTTATCTTAACCGCACCAGTACCAAATTCTTTTTCTACGTAAGTGTCAGCTACTACTGGTATTGGTTTATTTATTATTGGAAGAATAACATTCTTTCCTACAATATCCGCATATCTTTCATCTTCTGGATGAACTGCTACTGCAGTATCTCCAAGCATAGTTTCTGGTCTTGTTGTTGCAACTATAACATATTGTTCCTCTGTTCCTTCAACTTTATATCTAATATGCCATAGATTAGATTTATCTGCTTCGTATTCAACTTCGTTATCTGATATAGACGTTCTACAATGTGTACACCAGTTAACTATTCTCTTACCTTGGTAGATAAGTCCTTTTTCATATAACTTAACAAATACATGTTCAACTGCATGACTTAGGCCTTCATCCATAGTGAATCTTTCACGAGACCAATCACATGAACAACCTAATTTTCTAAGTTGTGTTGTAATGCTTCCGCCGTATTCTTCTTTCCATTTCCAAGCTTCTTTAAGGAATCCTTCACGTCCTAGTTGTTCTTTTGTAATTCCTTCTTTTGCTAGTTTTTCAACTACTTTAACTTCAGTAGCTATACTTGCGTGGTCTGTTCCAGGTACCCATAATGTAGGTACACCTTTCATTCTATTATATCTTATTAATATATCTTGTATTGTATTATCTAATGCGTGTCCCATATGTAGTTTACCAGTTACGTTTGGTGGTGGTATAACTATTGTATATGGTTTCTTTGTTTTATCTATTACTGGTTTGAAATAACCTTTCTCTTCCCAATTCTTATATATTCTTTCTTCTATACTTTCGGGATTATATCTACTATCTAAATTCATTTTATATTCTCCTTTTATTTTATCTATATTTATATTTTTCCTTATTATCTTTGCTCTATTTTACTCTTAGTTTTAGACTCGATTAATTATATATATTATGACGAGTGCGACGACACAGACGACAAAACCACTAGTTCCACTTAACTTGTTTAAACTAGTGTTTTTATCTAATATATCTGATTTAAAAAATATTATCATTATTGCTATTACTAATATTATTAGCGCTATTATTATGTCCATTTTTTACCCTCAAATTTACATATAATATATTACCACAGCAGGAGTCAAAGGTCAAGAAATATACATAAAAGAAGAGCGGTAAGACTCGCTTTCCACTCTTTTATTTCTATATTAATCCTCTTCATTATCTAAAGCTTTGATTTGACCTTCTAATAATTCTTTGAATTTTTTCTTATATTCCTTATATTCTTCCTTTTTCTTTTCTATTTTTTGTTCATATTCATCAATTTTTTTAGAAATTGTTTCGTTGTATTCCTTAAAGCTCTTTTCTTTTTCCGCTATCTCTTCATTTAGTTCTGAAACTCTTGCTTTACATTCTGCTTCTTTTCTTTCAATTATTTCATTCCATTCATTAACTACTTTTTCTTTTGCAGCTTTAGTTTCTTCAACTGTTTTTTCCTTGAATGCTTTTGCTTCTTCTTTTGCATTTTCTTTTGCCAGTTTTATCTCTTCTAGCGTTTTTTCTTTTAAGGCTTTGGCTTCATTTTCTACATTTAATTTTGCAACGCGAAGTTCTTCTATTGTCTTTTCTTTGAAAACTTTTGCATCTGCTTCTATTTGTGCTTTTTCTTTTTCTGCTAATTCTTTTGCTACTCTTGCTTCTTCTAGCGTTTTTTCTTTGAAAACTTTTGCATCTGCTTCTATTTTTGCTTTTTCTTTTTCTGCTAATTCTTTTGCTACTCTTGCTTCTTCTAGCGTTTTATTTTTTACCGCCTTTGCATCATCTAATTCTTTTTGTTTGAACGCTTTTACTTCCGCTATTGTATTTTCTCTTATTGTCTTTAGTTCTTCATTTGTTTTTGCTTTCATTTCAGTAGTTTCAATAATTGCTTTCTCTTTTAGCGCGCTTATTTCTGAAGTTGCAGTATATTTCATAGCTTTTGCTTCTTCTTTAGCATTTTCTAATGTCTTTTCTATTCCATCCTCTAAAGATTTGTAATATGCTATCTTTTCTTTACCTTTTTCTATTTCATCTTTAAGGTCACTGTTTTCTTTTATTAAAGCTTCATAATCGTCTAAGATTTTTTCTATGAATAATTCTACATCATTTACATCATACCCGCCTATTGCTGCTTTCTTAAATACTTTGTTTTCTATATCTGTTGGTGTTAACATTTATTCCTTCCCCCTATACTTCGTCTATGCTGTTAATATAAAAAGTGTGGTATGCATATTTGCCTACCACTCTTCATTTGTTCTA
>JAFXEC010000037.1 GCA_017521005.1 Clostridia bacterium
TAACAAGAGCATACAGTACAGTTGCTAAAGAGGCACTTGCTAAATGTGAAAAGCAAAAGTATATAGAATATACTAATAAAACTTTAGAATGTGAATATAAAGAGGAAGAACAAACGATAAGAACATTAAAACAACAAGGTTGTATAATAGAAAATATAATTCGTACAGATAAAGTGACATTAAAGTATTTAGAACCTAAAGGAATGTAAGAATAAGAGGTGTATTATGAAAAAGATAGTAATGTTATTAATAATATTTATACTTGTAGCAATTGTTTTTGCATTAGGAATTAATATAGTAAAACCAAAGATTACATCTCAGCATTTTCCGTTTGGAACAGAGCAAAAAACATTCTATGCTGAAATAAAAGAGATAAAAGAATATAACGGAATAATTACGCTATTGGTAGAAGGATTAGAAACAAATGAAGATATAAATCGTAGAGGCAATTTTACATTTAGCATAAATGATACTAGGATTCTTTGGAAAGGCACAACTGTAAGCAGTTCATACTTAAAAGAAGGAATGCTAATTACAATTGGTAAATACGATTATGTACAAGAAACGTATCCAGCAAAACTAGTTAATGTAAAAAGCATAATAATTTTACAAGATGAATTGAAATAGAACTATTGAATAAAAACAACATATGGTATACAATAAAAACATAAAGAGGGGTAAACAAATGATAAAAAACGCTGAAAGCCTTGCGGCTGTACACACACACACACACAATACATTCTAATGAACAAACATTAGAAGCGTTTTTTGCACCTCAAATAACAATAGAAACTGGCAAAGTAACACATGCTAAATAGGTATGTGCTGCTTTGCTTTTTTGCATGCAAAAAAGGAGGAATGAAAAAATGCAAAAGAAACAAGGAATATCCTTAATAGTTTTAGTCATTACAATAATAGTGATGATAATACTTGCAGCAAGTGTAGTAATAACATTATCTAACACTGGCGTAATAAACAGAGCAAGTCAAGCAGTAGACTTAACAAACGAAGCTGCGGTACAAGACTTAGCAGCATTAACATGGGCAGACGCTTACATGGATAATAAAAGAGGAACAGAACTAGTAAATGAAGTAACAACAAAATTAGGTGAACAAGGAGTAACAGCAGATAAATGGAATATCTCAGTAACAGATACAGGTGTAATAGTTACAAATAAAAATAGTTCATCAGGTACAGGATTAGGTTCATTAATAAAAGGACCAGAAGATTATGGTAAAACAGTAGACTATACAGTAACAGTAAATGGAACAACATATACAAATTGGCAAATATATTATCATAATAGCGATTACGTATATTTAATATCTAAAAACAATGCTGGGAAATTAGAGGATGTTGCAGACGATGAATCTATAAAATTCGAAGATTTAACAAGCGAGGAATTAGCGTTATATAAAAAGTTTCAAGTTGGAACATGGGACAAGATAATACTGGAGGATTCTTACGATTCTGAATGGATGGGCGGGTATACACATTATCATATACTTGCTAGATTAATTAGAAAGTATTCTAATTTTGCAAATAGAACGGCCTATGGTTCTAATGTAATAGGAGCAATAGGTGGTCCAACGCTAGAATTAATAGCAGCGGGATATAATGCAACAATAGGCGAAGCAAAAATAACACCAATTGTAGATTTAACATATAGTGGCTCGCATGTATATGGTTGCTTAGGCTATATGATAAATACATTAGGAGGAACAGGAATTTCAGGATTAACAAATGATGGATTATATTTCTCAGCTACTAATCCATATGTAGTAGTATCACCAAATGCAAACGAAGATGCGACAGGACCGCATTACTTATTTGCTTCAGAGAATCAAAGGTTGGGTTCATGTCATTTCCATTCAAGGGCTGATTTCATGGGCGAAAAATATATTTGTCCCGTAGTTTGTCTAAAATCTAGTATCCCTGCAACAGTAGGAACAGGAGATTATGATTTTTCATTAGTTAAATAATAAAATAAAAATAATGAATTCTATTTTTTAGAATTCATTATTTTTTATGTATATATTTTCTGTTTGTTTTTTACTGTATTATTCCACCACCAAGTACTTTGTTTTCGTCATAGAATACAACAGCTTGTCCAGGTGTAACTGCTCTTGCAGGTTCATCAAATACTACTTTAATATCTCCATTTTCTAGAGGTATTAATGTAGCCGCTGATTTAGGTGCAGAGTAACGTATTTTAACACTTGCTTTAATAGGAGCATCTAATTTATCTAATGCCATAAGATTAACATCAGAACAGATTAGACTATCCGTAAATAGTTCTTCTTTAGGACAAAGGATTACTTCGTGCGTTTTGTTATCTACTCTTTTTACGTAAAGAGGAGATTTAAGAGATAATCCCAACCCTCTTCTTTGACCAACGGTGTAATGTATAATTCCTTTGTGTTTGCCATATTTGTTTCCTTTAGTATCTACAAATTCACCAGGCATAGATTTGTAATTGTAGTTTGTAGTAATAAAGTTTGCGTAGTCATTATCCTCTACAAAACAGATTTCTTGGCTATCTTTTTTATCTGCTGTAATAAATCCATTTTCTCTAGCAATTTCACGTATTTCATCTTTTGTGTA
>JAFXEC010000038.1 GCA_017521005.1 Clostridia bacterium
ACCACGGTTACGTTTTTCTTTTTTAGTTTCTCCTTTTTCTCCATAGTAACGATATATGTCTTTTTCAAATACAGATTTCATAATCTTCTCCTTAACACATATATATTTTACTACAGATTAGGTGTTTTTGCAAATTTGTTTTTTATTTTAATAATTGCTGATTTTATCATCTCTATTAGGTATTTATATTTCTTGTCTTTTCTAAAGAAAATTAGCATATTAATTAAATATATTATTATAATTAATACAAGCTTTATTAAAAAAACTATATAAATATTTCCTTTTATAAGTAAACTTACTAAATTTATTTGTACAAATAAAAAAGCTGTAAAAGCCATATATATAAAGTAATTTTTAAAATATAAACTAATTTTTTTCTCAAAACCATATTTGTACAACACCAACGGTTCTACCCATGCACAAACTGTAATCGAACTAATTAATGTTCCCAAAAATACTCCTATTGTTCCTATTTTTTTTACTAATATCAACGAAGCGACAATATTAATAATAGCTTCAACTATGGACTTCCATCTATCTTTATAGAACAGTCCCGAAGCTTCTCTAAATGTCATACTTGATTTACGCATTCCAGTTATATAGAAATTAATCACTAATACTAATACAATATATTTGTCAAATAAGAATTGTGAGCCAAGCCAAATCTCTATAAATGGATTTAAAAGCACTGCCAATCCAACGAACGCTAAACTATATATACAAAATCCTATAAAATCAATAATTTCAAAAACCTCATACTGTTTTTCTTTATCTTTTAATGCAAATAAATTACCAACGCTCGCAATAATAGAATTATAAAATTGAGAAAACACTGCATTTAATGCACTTAATATCATACTATAATTTGAATATAAGCCTACTTCAGATAAATTTACGAATTTGGATAAAATTATATTATCTGTCGAAGATACTGCTATTCCACCAACTTTATGCATCATTAATGCTTTTGTATTTTTTACTATTTCGCGCTTAGTTTCTTTGTCTAATTGTATAGATTCTTTTTGTTCTAAAAACGGGTACATTTTATTAGCTTTTTTCGAAATAAAAATATTTTCTAATAATGTATTCAAAATCTGTAATATTAAAAAGCCTATGTAATTTTTGAATACTATCAACCATACAATTTGAACAACATTTAAAATAAAATAAAATAAATATCTATATATAGTTGCTATATACCTATTTTGATCAGCGATTATTAAATTCCTTTTATAGGAATAAAAATATGATATTCCTGTATTTATAACAAACAATATATATATAATTTTCAAATTATCTATATCCGGAAGATCATTTATAAGCAGTGGTACAAGTGGCGTTATTGCAATTCCTAATATTAAAACAGCGCAGCCTATAATATAATATGTCTTTTTATAATATTGCATCAACATATTACATTTCTTAGTATCATTTATAGCTAAAGGTTTATATAAGCTAAAATTAATTGCTTCACCAATACCCAATTCTGCTAGCGACAATACTGTTAATATATTTGTAAACAATCCATTTAATCCTAAATACTCTTTACCTAAAACGCGTATAAAAACAATCCTACTTATAAAACTTATTAATATACCGAATCCCTGTCCAAGTAGAGCAAAGGCAAAATTGTTAATACTCTTACCTTTTCTTGACATAACGCCTCCTTATTATTTGTTTTTTATTAATTCACACAACATATCTTCAAATTTTTCCGATTCTTTCTTTATATTGTAACCTTTATCAGTTATAATATTTACTTCGCAATTTCGTTTATATAATGTTTGATTTTTAATTTCTTCTATCCATTGTTCGGCTTCTAATGGTAAAAAAGTTACATTATTTGTTAACTTAGCTTCATTAGGAACATTTGTCGAAGCAATACATCTTAGTCCTGACACCTGTGCTTCTATCAAAACTATTCCCAGCCCCTCATGCAGTGACGGTAAAAGAAATATATCCCCCATCGAATAAAACGCTTCTATGTCACTACGTTTACCAGTAAAAATTATACTATCATTTTTATATTCAGACATATATCTAATTAACTCTTTTCCATCGCCAACGCATACCAATACGAATTTGTTACCATCTAATTGATTTATTATATCCATTAAAAACTTATGATTTTTTTCCGGCGCAAACCTACCAATGTGCAATAAACAAATTCTATCTCCTATTTTATACTCTTTTCTATATTTCTTTCTAATCTCTTCATCATAAGCAAACTTTGAAATATCTATAGCATTTTTTATAATTAAATATTTTTCGTTCTTTTCATTCCAATGTTTACCATATAAGTATTCCCCAGCTTCATTACTGCACGCAAAAAAATTAGTTGCAAATAATTTTATTGCCATTCTATTTATTACATTTTTTATCTTTTTGCCGAAACTTATTTTTTCAGGTGCAATTCCGTGTGAATGTGCGATTCTAATTTTCACGCCAAATATCTTTGCATAGAAGAGTGCAATCCATGAATAAAAATTCATATGAGAATATACCGCGTCATAATTACCATTTTTTACAACCAAGAATAAATCATATAAGTTTCTAAAAACACTTTTTTTTCTTGGAGTGATATGGTATATTTTTGCCCCACGTTCTATAAGTTTTTTCTCTATCATTCCTTCTTCTTTTGCATAAACTGCAAAATCAAATATTAATTCATTATTTTTAAAATTGGAATAATAATTATATAGCATTGTTTCTACTCCGCCCGAATCCAATGATGATACTACATTCAATATTTTTTTCATTTTGTATCCTCCATTTCAGCGGGGATATATGTTACTAATACTATAAATAATATTAGTATAGCAAATATATCTGCCGATAAATATGCTAAAGAAAATATTGCCAATAAGAAGCTAAATATTAATGGGAAACTGTACTTAATTTTCATATCATATTTATTGTATTTGTTTTTTATATATTCTATTATCTTCTCTATATATATTAAATAATAAGTCGTACCTAATATTCCCCAAGCCACAAGTAATTCTAAATATGTGTTATGAGTTTCATATAAAGAACGCTTTTGTGTATTATCTTGTAAGACTAATCTATAATTGGAATCACTAGAACCAAAAATCAGATTCAGCGGCTTATCATATAATCTTCCTAAATAAAATTCTATTATCTCCGTTCTACCAGTTGATATATTTTCTACATCAATTCTATCTATATATTTATCATAAATAGTAGTAAAAAAATTGAAACGTATTCCTATAACACATGCAATCACCACTAACGGCATCACTTTAATAATTTCTTTTGCTTTAATTGTTTTTAGGTTAATAATTAGATGTAGTCCCATTCCTAATAATAACACAAGCAAAAACATTTTTGAAACCGAAAAACATCCAAGAGTAATTGTAACAATAGTCATTATGCTTAATCTTTTTTTTATTTTTAGTGATGTAAAAATAATCAACAATGCATCTAAAGAATATACATTAGGATCTCTAAATAATCCCATAAATCTATATTTGCTTGGGAAATCAATACCATAAATTGAATATGGTATAGCGTATCCACCTATGGCGCCTGCAACAAAACCATAATAGAAATACTTAAGCATTTTATTCACATCAGGTTTATCTATAACTGACATATATGTAATAACAAAGATGTAAGAACTTATCCATGATACTAACGATAATATTCCCGCATCTAAAAATCCATTTGCTAAGGTTAGTATTATTTCATAACACACAATTAACACCAATAATATTAATAGTTTCTTATTTTTATTAGTAAATAGCTTTTGCTTATATAATAATACAAACTGCCTTAACGCAAATATTACAATAGTAAAATTAAATATGTATGTAAAATTCACATCATCAAATAAAGCTGCGCACGGATGAAAAAATAATATCACTGGTAAAAAGTTTTCTTTTTTTTCGGTTAAAAATAAAAATATCAATGCTACTATAAGTAAATAACTTATAATATTGCTAGGAAAAAAAACATATGAAAATTGTTTTAATAATACAATAAAAACATATGTTATTAGTCTAACATCTATTTTTTTTATTCCATTCTTTACTTCCATCTTTAACATTAAATAATCCTTTCTTTTATTATTCTTTTATATTTATGAATCAACGCTTTAGTTACATTTTTCCATTCATAATCTTTTATTATTATTTCACAATTATTAGAGTATTCATTTCTTATATTTTCGTTGTTATACATTTGCTTTATGGCATCAAACAATTGTTGTTCGCTAAATTCTATACCAATGCCACATTCATTATCATTTACATATTTCCCAAAATTTGTGCCATAAGTAACAATACACGGTAATCCGTACGCTAATGCTTCCATTATACCCATTGGTTGTCCTTCGTGTCTTGAAACCTGAATAAATGTATATGCATTTAATAAGAGTGTTTCTTTTTCTTCACCATATATAGCATCATTAATACTAACTATCTCATTCAAACTATATTTTTCAATATATTTTTTTATTTCACCAATTCCGTTACCCGACGCCCTACCATATAAATCTATTTTTACATTGTTTTTTTCAAACCATTCTTTATTAGTATTTATTGTTTTTAAAAGTAAATCTAATCCTTTAACTTTTATATCATATCTTCCAATATATACAAAATTCTTACCTTTAGGCTTATTTTTTCTTATTGGAGCATTAACTCCATTACCTGAAATTAAATATCTCTGAGAAGAAAATATACTTTTTTCTTTTTCGTCTTCATTTAAATACTGTAATGCCGTAGCACATTTGATAAAGCTATTAAAAAATAAGAAATTAGCAATTTTCTTTTTTATTTTTTTATTATTTTGAGCTTTTTTTACTAAACAACCATGCGGAATAATAATATATGGTATATTTTTTGATATACATTCTTTATATAATTTTAAATATTCTTTTTTATAAACTTCATTAAAAACCACCAAGTCAGGATTTGAAAAACCCGAAGGCAAACTGCTTATACTTTTATATTTATTATAATTAAAGCTTATTACATTTTTCTCATCTATATCTGATTCTATATTATATATCGCTACTTCTGTTAATTCTGATTGATACTTAATAAAATTAGATACTGCAACGGCTACACCATTGCCTTGTGGATGTGTTATTGATGTAATATGTAATACCTTCACCTTTTACCTCCTTATTTTACACTGTTCTTTATTATATTCTTTTCTCTTTTCTTATTTAACCAAACTATAATATTAGGACATACGCTTCCAACTAACAACATTGTTTTTCTATATACTGAAACATATTTACTCCTTAATAATAAAGTCAAGCTATTTCTTATATATTTCTTCCATTCTGCAAATTTTTCCTTATGCTCATTCACTTTTCCATTTTCTATTAATTTAGTCAAAGCACCTAAATAAAATGTTGATAGATGTAATTCATACATTGCTTGTACATATTCATTATCTCTATTAATCATTTTGCCTATCATTTGTAAAGATTTTTCACCATTGCTATATTTATCAAAAGAATATTTTGTTGTAGCAGAGCTAAGATTGTTCTTTCTATAGTAATACACTTTCTTATTTCCAATACCAACTTTTGTTGCTGCTATCGCTGCTCTTATAATATAATTAAGGCCTTCTCCATAATACAAGTCCGATCTGAACAACAAATTATTAGCAGATAAAAAGCTTCTTCTATATATTTTGTTTGTGCATCCCACCATAACATCTGGAGATAATAATAATCCTACCGTTTCTTCTGATGAATATACACTGTTCACTATTTTTTGAGTTTGCTTTTCGCCATTCGCCCAATAATTTTTTATAGTACATGCGAATTGACAGTCATCTTGGTTGATTAACTCAAGCATATACTCTACATAATCTTTTGCTAAATAGTCGTCTGCATCAACAAAAATTATATATTCTCCTGTGGCATTGTTTATAGCATTATTTCTTGCCATACTTACGCCAGCATTCTTTTGAGAAATTAATTTTATTCTATCGTCTGTCTTCATTAATTCTTTTATTATTGTTTCGCTGTTGTCCGGGCTACCATCATTAACTACTATAATTTCTAAGTTTTTATATGTTTGAGTTATTAATGAATTTAAGCACTGTTCAATGTATTTCTCAACATTATATACAGGTACTATTATGGTTACTAATTCTTCTGTTACATTATTTTCTTTCATGTTTTACCTACCTTATATGTTCTTTTAACCAATTAATCGAAGCTTTTCTCTCTTCTTCCAATATATTTGTTACATTTTTATAATTTATTTTGTTGTCAACTATCACCAAATCGTTTTCATCTTTGGCAACTCTATTTTCAAGCCCCAACTTTACTAATATATTTTGTAATCTACTACTATATTTCCCAGGATATATAATGACAAATTCTTTACGAAATGTTAGTGAAAAAGCCGTAGCGTGAAATGAATCACTTATAACATATTTTGCGTTTTTTATAATCGCTAAAAAATCTTCTACTTTAGGATTGCAATACATTTTCCCGTTTTTGTAGAATTCATGTAATTGATATGATATATATTTTACTTTGATTCCTGTTTTTTTAGATAGATTCTTAGCATAATTATCTATTTTTTTATTTCTATTTAAATTATAAACTAATATATATTCTTCATTTTCAAATTTATTAGAAGAGATTTTCCCCCATTCTTCATATGTGAGTAATAAAGTTGGATCTAACACTTCTTTAGTATTTTTTATTCCTAAATCGTCACAAATATCAGCACCCGCTTTTTCTCTAAGAGAAATTGCAGCATAGTTTTCTAATAATTCTTTTGTTTTTGTTTTTTCCTTATCATCTAGTATAGTTTTCCCAAAAGAAGCTGAGTATGCAATTCTTTGGTTCTTATTTATCTCATCAAAATTCCAAAACAAAGTATTATCTATTCCACCATTCCATTCAGAATTCCAAACTTGATCAGAGCCTGTCATATAGAAGTCTGCTGTTGGTAATTCATTTTTTATTTCATCATACGAGTGATATACCTTATCTGATAAATTAATATACTTGTTTAAATACTCTTCAAATACTTTAAATCTTTTATTATACGATGGTAATATTATTACTCTCGCAACTATTCTTAAAAACTTAAATCTTTTCAAATATTTATTTTGATTCTTTATTCTTTCGAGCATTCCCCTTTTAGTGTTTCTTTCGGGGTAATAATCCAAAACTTCCACGGTGTGTCCTAATTTTTCTAACGCTATTTGAGTAGCATATGCTTGCAAAACAGAACCATAATTTTTTACTCTATGCATAGTTACTAATTCGATCTTACTCATTTTATCATCTATTCCCTCTTAATATTAATTTGTATAGTATACCTCTCACCCCGTTTGGTAATAAGGCGCCTATATATCTTTTAATTAAGTTCTTTCTATATTCTCTTTTATTAATTATCCCTAATGCTAATATTCCTTCCTCAAATTTTTTTATACAAGTTATATATTTTTTCCCGCCTCTTCTCTCATACATAGAGTTTCCGCCTCTTACATTCACTAAATTTTTTTGAATATTATAGAATTTAGCATTATTTCTTGATAACTTTGCCCACAGATAATAATCTTCAAAATACGGATAATCCTCATAACTATTCACTTCTAAAACCTTACTTTTTCTGTACACAGCAGTTACATGATTGATAGGATTTCTAAACTTCATGTATTTTTTTATGTCTTCATCTAATTCAGGCACTTTCCTTGTAGATATTTTATTTACCATTAAATCATCATATTCATCTATAAACGAACTAAGCACATCTATTGTTTTATCATTCATTAAATGTTCCATTTGCTTTTCAAATCTATCTGGTAAAGAATAATCATCTGCATCCATTCTTGCAACATATTCGTATTTACAATAACCCAGCCCTTCATTTAATGTTAGTCCTAATCCTAAATTCTTATCTCTAAAATGAAGTTCTATTATTTCATCTTTCTTTTCATAATCTAGTAAAAGTTCTTTTAGTTCATTAGATATAGGGCCATCTACAACTATTACATATTGATTAGGTTTCAATGTTTGATTTAATATAGAATCTATAGCTAATGCTACATATTCTGGCTTATCATTTTTATACACCGACATTAAACATGAGAATTTAATATTTTCATTTGATTGTTTTCCCACTTCTAAACATCCCCTTTATACGCATTAAGAGATATATAATAAATACACCAAGTAATACCCCTGTTGAATCTATTAATACATCTCGTATTTCTCCACTTCTACCAGGTATGAATAACTGATGTATTTCATCTGTTATTGCATATGTTGCTCCTAGTAAAAATGATGCTATTTTTGTTTTTGTTATATATTCTTTAAAATTAATAAACATAATTGTTATTAGCATTCCACCTAGTGTGTATAACACAAAATGTGCTAACTTTCTTACTATCGTTTCTACTTTTAACATTATTGTTTCTAGTTGTTCTTGTCCAATGTCTTTATTAAATAGTTTTATTATTACTGTAATAAAGTTGCTGCTTGTCTTAGATGAGTCTTCTGCTATTTGATGCGATAACATAAATACAGTTACCATCCAAGCTAATACAAATATTATGCTTATTATTCTTAATATAGTTTGTTTCTTCATTTTATTGTGCCTTTAACATATTTATCTCATCTTGGATACCTTCTTGTTTTATTTCGGCACCAGTTTTAGATAATACTGTTTTTACTGTTTCTATTATTACCTTACAGTCCATTTTGAAGCTTACATTTTGAGTATATTTGATATCATAATTTATCTTCTCAAATATATCTAAATTATTTCTTCCCATAGCTTGTGCTAGTCCTGTTATTCCTGGTAATACATCGCATCTTTTCTTTTGCTCTTTAGAAAAGTATTTATAATATTCTGGAATCCAAGGTCTTGGACCAATTAAACTCATTTCACCTTTTAATATGTTTATAAGTTGTGGTAATTCATCTACACTTAACTTACGAATTATATTACCTATCTTAGTACATCTTTCGTCATGTGTAAGTTCTCTACCATCCTTTGCATGAGTTTCTACTTTCATAGTTCTAAATTTGTAACAGTTAAATATTTTACCTTTATATCCTGTTCTTTCTTGTTTAAATATTACAGGCCCTTTACTATCTAGTTTTATTAGTATAGCTATAATTAACATCACTGGTGATGCTATTATTAATCCTATTAAAGCTACTGTAAAGTCTAGTATTCTTTTTATACATTTCCTATACATTTAACTCTCTCCTCTTTTTAATTTAGTTAGTCCCACATTCAATATATATTGGAACAATCTCTTTAATTATTCTTTTTATATCTTCTTTAGATACTTTTTCTTCAGACGTTATTAACTCTTTTAACTTTTCTAGTTCTTCTTTTACTAGTTTAGGATCAAAATCCATTATTTTTGTAACCATTATCTTCTCGTGTAACGTTTTAGATAATCCTTCTTCGTTTACTAGTAATTCTTCATAAAGTTTTTCGCCAGGTCTTAATCCAGTAAATTCTATTTTTATGTCTTTATCTGGTTCATAGCCACAAAGCTTTATCATATTCACTGCTAAATCATAAATTCTTATTTGCTTACCCATATCTAAAACAAATATTTCCCCACCTAAAGCAAATGTATTTGCTTTAAGTATTAGTCCTACTGCTTCAGGAATAGTCATAAAGTATCTTGTTACATCTTTATGAGTTACTGTAACAGGTCCACCTTCTTTAATTTGTTTTTTGAATATTGGTATAACTGAACCGTGACTTCCAAGCACATTACCAAATCTTACTGCAACATAATTTGTCATAGATGAACTGTTCATCATTTGGATAATCATTTCACAAATTCTCTTTGTAGCACCCATAATACTTGTTGGATTAACAGCTTTATCTGTTGATACAAGAACAAACTTTTGAGTACCAAACTTGTCCGCAGCTTTAGCTACATTATATGTTCCAAACACATTGTTTTTTATTGCCTCTATTGGGCTTATTTCCATTAAAGGAACATGTTTATGAGCAGCCGCATGAAATACTAAGTTTGGTTTAAATTCTTCAAATATCTCATTAATCCTTTTACTGTCTCTTACGCTTGCAATAATACTTTTTAATTCTAGCATAGGATATTTCCTTCTTAATTCTATATCTAGTTCATATAATGTATTTTCATAAATGTCTAACATTAACAGTAGCTTTGGATTAAAGCTTGCTATTTGCTTGCATAGTTCTGATCCTATTGAGCCGCCAGCTCCTGTTACAATCACTACTTTTCCTAATATGTCCTCTTTTACTTTATTGTCATTTAAATCGATTTCACTGCGTTCTAATAGGTCCTCTATTTGTATATCTTCAATTACTATTTTCTTATCCATTTATTCTTATTTGCCTCACTACAAATTTACCCGACAAATCGTCTTATATATACTATCATAAAACGACTTTTTTTTCAACAATTTTATGTCAATTAGCTCCATTTTCCAATATTTATTTATGCGCATTAAAGAAGTAGGCTTTCACCTACTTCTTTTTGCTATTTTTATTACTACTATATATATTATTTTTTAGTTGTTTTCTTTGCTGTTTCTGTCTTCTTTGTTGCTGTTTTTTTAGCTGGTTCTTTCTTTTTAGTAGTTGTTTTTGTTGTTGTTTTTTTAGTTTCTTTTGTAGCAGTTCTTCTTGGAGAAGATTTTTTAGTTTTTTCTTCTTCCTCGTCTTCATCATCTTTTACTGGAACTATTTTATCTTGAACCATTATGTATAAGCTTTCAATTAATACAAGAGCAATTAATATTATGATTATTATTAACCACATTGTATTATTCTTCTCTACTACAGCAGCTGGTGCTTTAGATACATTTACATTGATTGTGTATACAGTAGTTATACCTTTATCTGTTATAGCTATAACTTTAATTTGGTTTCTACCTTCTTTTAGGTTATCATGACCTATAACTTCTACTTTAGTAGTTGGTCTTAATGTTGTATACTCTACTTCTACTGCATCTACACCCATAGCTTCAACGCTATATTCTAATTCTTCTGGATTAAACTCTTTGTTAAGTTCATATCCTTTAACTCCTAAATCTACTAATGGAGCTTCAGCTGTAGCTGTTTTAATTACTGTTACTGTATATATTTTCTTTGTTCCATTTTCTGCAGTTACTGTAATTGTTACTGTATTTTCTCCAACAACGAAGTCTTTATCTCCTTCTATTTTAACAGTTGCTTTACTATCGTTTGCTACTGCTTTTAATCCTAAAGAGTTAACTGTCTTATCTACAGTTACAGAATAATTTGTTTTATCTTTACTAAATACTAAGTCTAAATCTTGTGTTGTTGTTAAACTTTTTAAAGTTGCATCTGAAGATTTAGTTGTAGTAGTTGTTGGTTTTTTATCTGTAGTAGTTGTTGTACTAGCTTTTTTAACTGTTATTTTAATACTCTTTTTATTTGTTAACAATTTATATTCATCATCTGATACGTTAACTGGTGTTATTGTTATTGTAGCTGTACCTGCTTTTAAGCCTTTAAGTGTAATCTTAGGATCCATTGATGATCCATCTACCCATGTAGATGAGCTACTTACTTTAACAACAGCTGGGTTAGATGATGTTACTGTAAATTTACCAGCAGCATTTGTTGTTTTTATTGTTAATTTTACTGATTTACCAACAGTTATTGATGTTGCTCCTACAGAAATCGAATATTTCCCTGCTGCATATACCTTTTGTGGCATAGCTGTTAGTATTATAGCAAGTATAAACAATACGCCAAATATTTTCTTTAATTTATTCATATATTTTATCCCCCTATAACGAAATCTCGTCTTTTTCCATTATTTGATTTTTAATCATCATATAATCTCTAGCATCTATTCCACCATCTCTGTATGGATCTGCTGCTAATAATTTAACAGCATCTAAAGTTTCTTTTTCCATTATATAATTCTTAATCATCATATAATCTCTAGCATCTACCATGCCATCTGCATATACATCTCCAAGTACGGCATATGTATATGTTTCTTCAATGTTTTCACCAAGAGTTACTGTCATTGTTGTACCTGTTTTAACTTTTGAATTTGCTGCACTTTTAAACATTAATACACTTTTATTTGCACTAGGTATTCCTAGTTTTGAATATATATTAGATGTTTTTATAAACGCATCTGTTAAAATGTATCCACGAGTTTCATTAAATTCGTATTCTTTATTTGTTTTTTCTTTTTCTAGTCCCATTGTCTTTTCTATGCTCATTAATATATTTGAATAGAATATATCATAAGCTAAAGGTTCAACTAGTTCTATCTTTTCTTTAACACTTTGAACTTTGTTTAAAGCAATATCATCTGCTCTTTTCTTAAGCGCTTTTAATTTTGTTACAGTAGTAAATCTTGCACTTGTTAATCCTTTAATGTTTGTTTGAGTTTCGCTAGCGCCAAGATTTTTATCTAATTCTGCTTTTATTTCTTTTTCTAAAGTTGTTTCAAGATTAGATAAATAATCTATAACTTCTTCTGCTAGAAAATCTATTGTAGTATTTATTTCATGATCAAAATTATCTAAAATAAATTGTTTATTATATCTTTCTACATCTACAAATCCCATTGCTACTAAAAGTCCAGCGTTTTCTACAACACCTTTTGGTAGTCTATCTAGTAAGTCTTTAGTTGTAATATCCTTATTAGATTTAAATTCTTCTACATAGTCTAAAACATCATTTGCATAATCTATTGCTGTATCTATAGATTTACCATATGAAACTTCCATTATGCTTCCAACATATTGTTGAAGATAATCATTTACCATTAATTTAATAAATGCTATATAATCCTTTTCAACATCTTTAACTTTATCTGAAATAGTTTCTATTTGAGAATCAGTAAACATAAGGATTTCTAGTTTATCTAGATTTTTTACTTTTTTAATAACATTCTTAAGCTCTACTGCTTTATTTTTTGCAGCTTTAACATCCGCTTTAGCAGCTTCAGCTTCAGCTCCAGATAATTTATTTAATGTTTTTTCAATCACATTTAGTACTTCATGAATGTCTTTAGTTTTTACAGCTTCTGCTACTTCTTTTACACTAGTTTTTTCTAATCCTTCTATAAAAACATCATGATGGTTTTTAAGCATATCTTCAACCATATCATTTACTTCTAAAGCTATATCATGAGCATCATCAAGAATAGATTTTAAGCTATTGAATGTAGCTGTTGTGTCTGTGTTATATCCTAAATCTCCTACTACATCTTTTACTTTATCTAGAACCTCTTCTAATTCTTTAGCAGACAAGTCTTTATATCCGGACTTAACATCTTCTATAAGGTCTTTATTTTCTTCTATTAAAGCTTTAGCATCATCTTCTAATGCTTCAATGCCTTCTAGCACTTTATCTGCATTTTCTACTGTAGAATTTGCAAGTTCCTCTTTAATAGAATTAATTGTTTCTTTTATATTGTCATCTGTCATATTTTCAGCAAGATTTTCTATTGCATTTTTATTTGCTGTAGATAATGAATCTATAACATCTGGATATGTTTCAAGAATTTCTTCATACTTTTCCTTCATATCCTTTATATCTGTAGATAATTCATCAAGCCTTGCTAATATATCCTCTTTGCTCAAAGCAAATACCGGGAAAACTACCGGCATTACCATTATTATTGCAAGGAAGATACTCATTATTTTTTTAGTCATAATCACCCTCCATTATTAACTTATTCTATCACCTTATTTTACTACATATATTTTAAGTAGTCAACTATAGAAGCTCTTTTTAATACAATAAAAACATACAAAAAAACATAGAACGTTTATACATTCTATGTTTTTTGTATTAATATAATTCAATTTAATTTGCTATCTATTTTACTATCCATTTATTTTTACAGTGTACATCTTCTTAGACCTTAATAATTTGTAATTTGAATAAATCAAATCTACAAATATTATTCCAAACAACAAATATATTGAAAATATTAACACAGGTCCCTTTGCTGCATAAAAGAATCCTTTTAACACTGGCAATAAATATTTAATATACAACATTCCTAAAGTTCCCCAAATTAGAGAAAACTCTAAACATACTTTCTCATCTAGTCTAAATGTCATATTAGAATAATCCCAAAGCTTAAGTCCATAAACATCCCTTAAAAGAATATATGTTACATACTCCATTAGTGTAAGAACTGCCGCCGAAAGAAGAAATAATATAGCAGAATTTGTTGTTATTCTAGATATTACTGTAGAAAGTACTAATGTACCTAATCCATATAATATACAAAACGGAGTATTTAATATTCCTGGACTTTTATCTAAATGTCCCGATACATATCTAAAGGCACATTCTAAAAGCCATCCTGCAAATGCTCCTATAATAAAAAAATATATACATTCTAACATAATCGTCACCTGTATATATTTTTTACCAATATTTAGTTTTTATACTGAATATACTATTATTTTGTTTATTTTGTATATTCTCTATCTACTCTCTTACCGATTGTAGTTATTACTTCATAATGAATTGTATTTGTTAAAGCTGCAATTTCTTCTAGTTTAACTCCATCATAATCGAATATAACTGCTTCATCTCCAAGATTTACATCTATATTTGTTACATCTATCATACAAGTATCCATGCATATTCTTCCTATAATAGGAGCTTCTTTTCCGTTTACTACAACTTTAAATTTATTAGATAATGCTCTTGTTAATCCATCAGCATATCCAATTTGAAGAACAGCTATTTTCGTTTCCTTATCTGTTGTATAAGTTGCACCATAGCTTACATTATGGCCTTTTTCTACAGTACGTATGTTGCAAACAGGAGCTGTTAATCTAAAGATTCCTTTTAGATCTGTTTCACCTTTAAACATATCGTCAGGGAAATAACCGTATAACGAAATACCAAGTCTTACAATATTATATTTATCTAAATTATACTTCATTATACCAGCGCTATTGTCTATATGTTTATTTGGAATAACTATACCATTTGCCTCTAATATGTCTATGCTTTCTTCAAATGTTTCCATTTGAGATTTAGTAAATTCTTCTTTACCTTTTACATCTGCACATGAGAAATGTGTATATATTCCATCTACTTCAATGTTTTCTAAAGACTTTAATACATTCGCAAGGTCTACCAATTCTTCTTTAGCAAACCCCAGTCTAGTCATACCAGTATCTATAGCTAGTTCTACTTTTATTTTAGAAGTTGCTTTTTCGTTTAATGCATAAAGTATATCTGTATTTGATACGCTATATACAGCATCAACATTTACCGCTTCTTCTGTCTCATATGGAAGTAGTCCTGAGAATACAACTATTTTACCTTTAATTCCGTTATTTCTTAATTTCTTTGCTTCTTTAAGATAAGCAACACCGAAATTTCTTATTCCATTTTCCTCTAGATATTTAGTTGTCTCTACAAGCCCTGAACCATAAGCATCAGCTTTAACCATAGCTAGTATTTCTTGACCATTATGCAATTTTGTTTTTATGCTATCTATATTATGTTTTAAGTTAGAAAGTTTTACTGTAAGTTTTGCTGGCATTATGCTTCACCTCCAATATATCCGTTATACATAAGTATTGCTGCAGCCACACCAACATTAAGTGATTCTTGAACACTTTCCATTGGTATCTTTACAAAAGAACTACATAGTTCTTTCATTTCTTCACTCATTCCATTAGCTTCATTTCCTAATACATACACCGTTTTGTTATTAGGTTTTGTTTCATTTAAGAATTTAGTAGCTTTAAGATCTGTTCCACATAAATCATAGCCATTTAATGTTAAAGCCTCTTTAACATCTTTCATTTCGTCTATATTTACATAGAATATATTTGTTTTATATATTGCTCCCATAGTACTACGTATAGTCTTGGAAGAATATACATCTACACTACCTTTTAGGCATACAATATTATTTATGCCAAAAGCTACTGCAGTACGAATTATAGTACCCATATTTCCTGCATCTTGAATTTTGTCTAACACTATAACCTTCTCATTATTATTTATATTATTTATTAAATCTTTTAATGTATTTTCTTTTTTATTTAATACAACTAAAACTCCTTGTGGTGTTTCTGTATCAGATAAATATTCAAATACTTTATTATCTACTTCTAATACATTATCTAAGTCTTTAAGATTTAAGTATAATTCTTTACCTCCTTGATGTGACTCAAGAAGTTCCTTTGAGATAACAATAAACTCAAGGGTATTATCCCCTGAGCTTATCCCTTCATTTACTAGTTTAATACCTTCCAAAATATATTTGTTATATTTGTCTCTGTATTTTTTATCTTTTAGACTATTAATGTATTTGATTTTATCGTTACTTTTACTAACTATTATCATATACACTATCTTCTTTTCTTTGTTTAATTAATTATTTTGTTTCAGTAGTTTCGTCTTCGTGAATAATACCTAATTCAGCATCTATTCTTAAAGATAATTCTTTAACTGCTTCTAATTCTTTTTTGCTTGTTTCATCAGCTGGATCAAACACTTCACTTATTCTATCTGAAATGTATGCATTTATGAAGTATGAAAGTTCATTCTCAGATGTAAGTCTTCCATTCTTTTCAATGCTATCTAATTTTATAATATGGTATCCATGTTCTGTTTCTACAACTTTAGCTGCAACTTGACCTGCTTTTAATTTTATAACTGCTTCTCTATATTCTTTTACAACTGAAGCGTTGTTAGCCATATCAAATTGTCCGCCGTTTTGTGCTGAACCATCATCAGAGTATTCTGCAGCAAGTTTTGCAAAATCTCCACCTTTTTTAACTTTTGCTAAAACATCTTGTGCTTCTTTTAATAATTTAGCTTTATCTGCATCTGT
Source organism: Clostridia bacterium (assembly GCA_017521005.1). Taxonomy (GTDB): domain Bacteria; phylum Bacillota; class Clostridia; order TANB77; family CAG-465; genus UMGS1649. Next base: position 16,831 of record JAFXEC010000038.1, read on the forward strand.
CATATCTGGTTTGAATGCAAATAATATGTGTCTAGTTTTGTAGATGTTAAGGTCAGCATCTTCGCCTTCTTCTTGAGTTATGAATTTCTTCAGTTCTTCTGTAGTTATTTTTTCTTGTTTTGCATCAAGATATGCTGTTATAACTGCATTTTTCTCAAAGAATTTTTTAAGTTCGTCTACATCAACGCCTTGTGATACTAATCCTTCAACATTTTCTTTATCTGCAAATTGATCATTTATTGATTTTTGATCTTCATCAGTAATTTTTAATCCTGCTTCTACTGCTTCTTTATATAAAACTTCATTTAATAATATTTCATCTACTACTAATTCTGGTGCAGCATCTGGATTATATCCATAGTATGCTAATGTTGGTGCCCAGTATCTATATACAGATTCGTAAGTTCCTCTTGTTACTTCTCCACCTTTGTAGTGTATTAATACTTCACTGTCTACTCCCCAGAATACATAACCTACAATTGCTGCTGTAAGTGCAAGTACAACTGCTATAACAATTCCTATTATTAAAGAATCTTTGTTGCCTGGTTTTTTTACTTTTTGTTCTTTTTCCATTTTTTCTACCCCTATTCTTTCCTATTTGCTCATGGTCTGTTCAAGTATACCAATCGAGCTATTTACAAAGCCCAATATATCACTTTTTGCGCCATTTGTCAACCTATATTTTATGTGATTTTTAGTATTATCCATAAACCATAAAAAATCACCTTGAACCTTAACTTCTTTTACTTTCAATTTTCTACATCTATTTCTTAATTTAACTATTTCAATTAAGTTCATTGTTTCCTTCGGAATTTCACCAAATCTATCTATAAATTCATCAATTACATCTTCAATATCTTCTTCCGTATCAGCATTTGAAAGTTTACCATACATCTCAATCTTAAGCATACTGTTTTTAATATAATCACTTGGAATATTAGCAGATACATCAAGTGTAATCTTAACATCCTCGGATATCTTTTCACCAGATGCATCGTTATCTATCTTAAGTTTTTCTTTTTCTATAGCTTTATTAAGCATCGAAGCATACATATCATAACCAACCATCATCATATGACCAGATTGCTCTGCACCTAAAAGATTACCCACTCCTCTTATTTCAAGATCTCTTAAAGCTATCTTAAATCCACTTCCGAATTCACTATAATCTTTAATTGCACCTAAACGTTTAGAAGCTTCTTCTGTTAAAATACTACCTCTATTATATGTAACATACGCATAAGCAAGTCTATTTGAACGACCAACTCTTCCACGTATTTGGTAAAGTTGTGCTAAACCTAGCTTATCTGCGTTTTCAATTATTATTGTGTTTGCGTTTGGTATATCTATACCAGACTCAAGTATCGTTGTACAAACCAAAATATCTGATTCATGGTTCATATACTCAACCATTGTATCTTCTATTTGATTTGGTGTCATCTTACCATGTGCATAAGCAACTCTTGCTGTCGGTGCCAAGCTTCTTACTTTAGCAACTATACTTTCAATATTTTCTACTCTATTACTCAAGTAAAATACTTGACCATCACGAGCAAGCTCTTTTTCTATTCCTTCAGCAACCATTGCCGCGTTATATTCTGATACATATGTATGTACCGGTAATCTTTCTTGTGGTGGTTCCGTTATTACAGAAACATCACGAATACCTATCATAGACATATGTAATGTCCTTGGAATTGGTGTTGCCGTCATAGAAAGTACATCTATATTATTCTTATATTTCTTAATCTTTTCTTTATCTTCAACGCCAAAACGATGTTCTTCGTCTATTATTAGTAAGCCTAAATCCTTAAACTTAACATCTTTAGAAAGAATTCTATGCGTTCCTACCACTACGTCTATTTCACCACTAGCAAGTTTAGTTATAATTTCTTGTTGTTGTTTAGCTGTTCTAAAACGACTAAGCATTTCTACCTTAACACCAAACTTCTCCATACGGTTCTTAAATGTATTAAATTGTTGCAAAGATAATACTGTTGTTGGAACTAGATATGCAACTTGTTTAGAATCCATAACAGCTTTAAACGCCCCACGGATTGCTACTTCAGTTTTACCATAACCAACATCACCACATAAAAGCCTATCCATTGGTTTAGTATTTTCCATATCTTTTTTCATTTCCATTATGGCTCTTTTTTGGTCATTTGTTAGTTCATACTCAAAGTCTGCTTCAAACTCTCTTTGCCAAGGTGTATCTTTAGAAAATGCAAATCCTTTTGCTTGGCTTCTTTGTGCATAAAGTAGTGTTAATTCTTTTGCAACATCACTAACATGCTTAGTAACCTTAGCCTTTGTGTTTTCCCATTCCTTAGTTCCAAGTTTGTTCATTTTAGGAGCAAAGCCATCTTCGCAGACATACTTCTTAATGCTATCTAAACTTGTTATTGGAATGTATAGCGTTCCACCATCTTTATATTCTAGTTTAATATAGTCTTTTACAACACCTGCTGTATCTATTGTTTCTATGCCTAAATACTTACCAATACCATGATTTACATGTACTACATAATCTCCAATCTTTAAGTCTTCATATGAATTTAGCATATCTCCCATAAAGGCTTTAGAAGATTTTATTTCCTTTTTAGAAGTACCGACTATACTTTCAGATACAACTACAAGATCAAATTCATCATAACTAAATCCAGCAGATATTAATCCTTGTGTAATATATATAGTGTTGTTATCTAAAGTATCTACCATAGATATATCTTGTACAAATTTAGTTTTTACACCATTGTCTTCCATAGCATTTTTTACAGTTTCAACTTTTTGAAGTGTAGAAAATACCATTAATATTATTTTTCTTTCGTCTTTATATCTCTTGATGTCCTTAATAAGTAGATCCATTGTGCTACGAAAAAAGTTGACCTCCCTACAGCTAAAGCTGTACTCTTTTCTTTTCGCATGCATAACTCTATCTTGTCCTAGTTTACTCATATATACTGTAGATAGGCTTTTTAGTTTAAGTTCTATTTCCTCAAAACTAACGTATTTGAATGCATATTTAGAATATACATTACCGCTCATTGTTATTACTTTTATTGCTTCGTTATTTTCGTATTTAATGGCCTCTGCTCTACTTATTTCTCTTGCAGTTTCATCCATAAAGATTGCATAGTTAGATTCTAAATAATCTAATAATGTAACTCTTTCTGGAACAAATAGTTCATAATATCTATCTATTAATCCAGAAATATTACCCTCTTCCATTCTCTCTATGTCTGCTTTAATACTTTTTTTAACATCCAAAGATATGTCTTCATCAAGAACACTCTTTAGTTTATTTATTGCTTTCTCTTTAGTATTAAGTGATATAACATGCTCTGTTGAGAATGTTATATAGAAATCGTGGACTGTATCCATACTTCTTTGAGTTTCAGTATCAAAAGTTCTGATGTTATCCACTTCGGTACCAAATAGTTCAACTCTATACGGCATTTTTGCATCAGTTGGGAATATATCTATTATTCCTCCCCTTACAGAAAATTGTCCTTTAGCAAGAACAACATCTTCACGAGTATATCCAAGCCTGTCTAATTTTAATATAGTCTCATCTAAATCTAATTCTTCACCTAAAGAAATAGTCATATTTAGATTCTCATATTCTTTTTTAGGTAACATTGGTTGAAGAAGAGCATCTATTGTAGTAACAAGTATCATATCTTTGTTATCTACAAGTTTAGATAT
>JAFXEC010000039.1 GCA_017521005.1 Clostridia bacterium
ACCAACAGAAACTTGTACATTACATACAAGCGCACCTGTTGTAGAAGAACCAGTAGTTCCTGAAACTCCAGTTGATCCAGAAAATCCAGGAACAACACCAGAGAATCCAGGAACAACTCCTGAAAACCCAGGAACAACACCTGAAACTCCAACACCGGAGAATCCAGGAACAACACCTGAAACTCCAACAACACCTGGAACTGGAGAACAAGGTGGAACGACACAAAGCTTAGCATATTATGGATTAATTAGACAAATGCTAGCGATGTAGATAAAACCAGATAAACAAAAAGAGTTGTACGAAGTACAGCTCTTTTTATTTAATCAAACAAACTATTTATCCATTCTAGTATAATAGACTTAAATTCAATATCTTCATTAGTTAATACTTCTTCTATAGTAGTTCCATCTGGCATGCTTGGATAAAGTAAAGACCACCAGTTATTGCCTAAACCATCGCCAATAACTATTCTTAATGAATTATATGTTCCTTTATCCATTTTAATATTATTATATGTTTTGGCATCATATTTAATATTACCAAAATGAATAGCTAGGGAATAGTTATATCCATTTTCTTTTTGGGTTTGGTTTACAATATTTAAGATAGAAGGAATGTTATTTTGTATTGTATTAATATAACTCTCTTTATCTGTTATTCCATTAGTTATTGAGCTAATGTGTTTTGTTATGGCATCTGTAATTTTAAGCTTTAGTAATTGATCGTAAGTTGAATCGCTATTAGCGACAACATGTATTCTAAAGTAGTTTGTAAGATTATTTTTTGTATTTTCTATTGCGTATAATATGTTTGTATTTAAAAGTATAAATGCTGTTAAAAATATAAATAATGTTAATTTGTTTTTCATTCGTATCACCTAAAAATAATATGTGTAAAATTACCAAAATTATACAAAAGTGTATAAAATATTTCGTTGATTTGAATGGAAATAACTGGTAAAATAATTACATAAGAGAGGTAGATACAAATGAAGAATAAACTATGTTGTTTTACGGTAAATACTACACATGCTTGTATAATTGCAAATAATTATATTTCTAATAATTTGGATAATGTAAAAATTATATATATTAATGAAAAAAATGAAACTAAAAAATTAAAAAACATTATATCAAAATTCTATAAAAGAATAGAAGAGAGGATGTATTATAGTGAATGGCTAAACGAAAATATGCTTAATAACTATGACGAAGAAGAATTTGTATTTGTGGTACATGGTAATGAAAAGTTTGTTTCTAATGTGAATAAATTTTTAGATATAAATAAATTTAATGGGTATATTATTAATTGTTATGATATATGCGATATAAAGAGTAAATTAGAAGATGTCATAGCGAGTCATGATTATTATATGAATACATCAGAAATAGTAAGTACAAAAGAATTTAAAGAAGAAAGGAAGCAAGCGTAAGCTTGCTTCTAAATGCCATGTAAATATATTATATATTTAATCTAAATCTTCTCCAACTTCAGGTATGTCTAATTTTTCTTCTTCAGCTTCTCTAACCCAACCTTCTATTTTAGAACGTTTAATAGCGCCAAATATATGCTCTTTTATCCTAGGAATATCTTTTTGAAGATTATGTATTAGATCGGACATATAATCTCTTTTAGTAAACCCATCTGCAGGGCAAGTTTTTGGATGAACCGGAAAGTTCTTTTCTCTTGCTACAGCGCGTATTAATTTTTCTTCTACATATATCATTGGACGAATAGTCTTAACATTACTTCTGCTAAGATATGTAACAGGAGCAAAAGTATGTATTCTTCCGTTTAGAAGAAGTGACATCATAAATGTTTCCATTACATCATCCATATGATGGCCTAACGCAACTTTAGTACAACCGTGTTCTACAGCTAAACTGTTTAGCATTCCTCTACGCATATTAGCACATAATGAACAAGGATTTTCTTCTTTACGAATGTTAAATACAACATCAGCTATGTTAGAATTAAATACAATATATTCTATTCCTAATTCATCACAAATTCTTTTAAGTTCTGTTGTGTCAAAGTTATTGCTACCTGTATGTATAGTTATTGCCATTATTGTAAAATGTTTTTTATAAAATTTTTGTAAATAGTATAATGCATATAATAGAGTTATGCTATCTTTACCGCCAGACAATCCAACAGCTATTTTATCGCCTTCGTCTATCATATTAAAGTCTTCTATTGCTCTTTTTGTTTTTCCTATAATTTTTTGTAACATAAAATCACCAAGTAAAATTATATTAAAAAAGATGTTAAAAGTCAACGAAAAGAGTTGAAAAGTCCTGTGTAATCATGTGAAACTATGTCAAAACTTGACATAACACTTAAAAAGTGCTACAATATAGATGTAGTCGTGCGTTTATTTAAAATTTAACTAAATTTAAAAGAAGGAGAAAAACAAAACGATGGCAATTATAAGATTTATCATGAGCTTTTTTAGAGGCCGGAACAACTATGAAGTGTGGGATACTTCGGCACTTAGTAACCACTTTGAACTTTTTAAGCAGACCTTACAGCAAGGTCAGACTATTATGATCATCCCTGAAGGCGTAAGCCACGAGATAAGCGTTGGCAGACGCAACAACGAAAACTGTAAAGAAATTTACAGATTTCTCGAAGGGAATATCAGAAATCCCAGGCTTCGTGTTGAAGTCGCAAACGATGCAATCCGCAGTTGGGCGGTTGATGAACAAGTGGTGTACACCGTAGAAAAGTATCATAAGAAGGGTTACACTGTACGTCTTATCAGCTGCGACAGGGATCAAAGCTTCAAGGCAAGACTTAAAGAGCTAAATGTAGAGCTCCTGCCTGTATCTAGAAGCAAAGTTGCTGCTTATCAAGAAATTGACGAGCACATAAGAAGACTTGCGTCCAAACAAAACGAAGCCCCTGTAATTGTACCGGTTTCAAGTGAACATGAACAGTCCACAGAGGAACTCGAGCTTCCTTCTAGAATGGTAGGTAAGCAGTGTGTGCTTCAATTTGACAAACATGTTTCTGTGTACGATAACAGAGGCAAAAGAAAAATCTCAAGACCGGAAGGAACGGTAATAGCAAGAGATGACACGGTGTATTACAAAAACGCTAAATATGTCATCAAAAGAATCTGCAGAGACACGGTAATGTGTATTGCAATCTAAAATTAAATAAAGAAGAAGAGCGATAAATCGCTCTTCTTTTCGTTTTATTTAATTTAAATTTTCGTTTTATACTATTTAGATTTATATAAAGTAGGTAGTGAACTTGCTGATTTGTTTTTTGCTTTAACAACAGATTTACCAAATACTTTATACTTTTCAGATAGTGGTTGTATTACAAAGTTACGTATTGCATGAGCTGCAAATGAAACTATTTGTGGTTCGCCACTAGTGTGTATTAATAGATATTTCTTTGAATCATATTCAAAAACATATATTTGATCTAAAGGAACATTTGAGAATTTCTTAAAGTTGTTTTTTAGATCTGTATATAGTCTTTCAATATTTCCAACAAAGAAAGCAGAATAACCAGTGTTCATAATGTGACTTAAGTTATCTATAGGAATAGGTGTTAGTGTGTAATTATGACCTGCTGTATCTAACCCAGATATTTCTAATATTTTAGAAGGTGGAGTAGAAGAGTTAAGTATAATTAAACTAGAACCTTTTTCAACGCTTTCTAATGAATCTATGTTATAGAACGAGAAAGTATTAGATATGTCTGAATAATCTTTTTCTGCAAGTATTTGTTCTATTAAAGCATATTTAATTTTGTCTATTAAATTGCTTCCTGTAACTTCAGATTCTGGCATAAGCTTAAACATTATTATTTCTTCAATTTTATTGCTTAATCTTTGGTTAGGAACAATAAGTAAATCGTTGAAACATTTTAAGCGGCTTGCATACAACGTATAAGATAGATGCTTAGAACTTTCGATAAGTTGTTCAGCTAATATATCTTGAATGTATATTATTTGTTCTCTTAATTCATCGTATAAGTTTTGAATTGTCTCAGCAAGTCCTGAAGTATATTCGCAAGCCTCATCCATATCTTCGGTAATGATTTCACTTTCCTCGTTTTCTGTTGGCCTAACAAGTTCTAAATCTCTTTTAAGTTTTGCTAATACATCGGCTATTTCTTGCTCTATTAAAGCTTGCTCTTTGTGTATATTGTTAACATCACTAGTTAAAACATTCTTTTTGTATTCAACATAATTATCGTTTAGTTTTTGAGATAAGAATACAAGCTTGTTGTATGTAGAATATTTTCTACTAATATTATCTAAAACAATAAGAAAATCTTCTGCGCGTTCAAATTTTTTCTTCTTAAATGCTTTATTCAATATTTTCATAGGATGTCTTGTAAACAGACCATTATATAAAACCTCTGGATCTAAATCTAAGACGTAGCACAATTCGCTTAGTATTTTTCCTTCTAGGTAATACATGTCGTTTTGAGACTCGATCTTAAATCCTAAGAAATTATGTGTTGTAGTTTGTCTAGTCTCCATTATTTGTAATGAAGAAGGGACTAAATTACATAGCTTATATACCAAGTTAGACATTATAGCACGGTTTATACCAAAGTTATAATGACATAGTTTATAGTTTTCAGTAGATAATTTTGTTGTTGCGTATCCTGTTTCATACACGTTATTATCCACTTCTGTTGTTGTTAACGCATATAACAAACGTAGGTAAGTAGCTGGTACATTTTTTGTGTTTTTAATGTACATTTCTTTTTTGTTTGCGTCATAATATCCTGTTTTGTATTCATAAGGATTATTTGTATCAATTCTTAATTCAGATATATTATTTGTAAGTTTATGAATATAATGTGGTAACTTAAAAGAAGAGATATACTCGTATTCTAATAATTTATCTATTAATGATTCTGTGATTCCTACAAAATAATCTGATGCGTTAAAATGATCTTTGAAATGTTCCAAATCTGAATAACCCATTTTTATCCTCCGTATAATATAAAATATATAATCTTACAAATAAATTGTATAATAAACAAAATAAAAAAACAATAGTTAAATTTGCTTTAAGCTAATTTTTTATATACTGTATTTGTCTTGAAATTCTTGCAAAAAAATATTAGGTATGTTAAAATATTTGTAGTATTGATTTAGGAGGAATAATAATGTTAGCAAAACCAAGCGTAAACGATGTTATGCCAAAAGTAGGAACAAGATATGAAGTGGCACTAGCAGTTGCTAAAAGAGCAAGACAAATTTCTAATAAAAGAGTAGAAGAAGGAGATCCAGATATATCTGATCCAGTAGATGTAGCTACTAAAGAAATAGACGCAGGAAAAGTAACTGTAGCAATGAATGAACAAGATCAAATAGCAGATGTAATAATCGAGGATGTTGTTGAATAATAAGAGGAAAATATATGAAAAAACAGATGATATGTATAACAGGAAATATAGCTGTTGGGAAAACCGAGGTTGCAAAAATAGTTGCAAATAAACTTGGGTTTGAACTATATAAAGCAAGCACATCATTTAGAGAACTTGCTAGACAAAAAAATATGAGTTTAGTGGAATTTAGCCGTTATGTGGATAAAAATCCGGATATAGACAAACAAGTAGAGTTTAATACACAAGCAAAAGTTAAAAATAGCAATAAGATTGTAATAGATGCAAGACTTGGTTTCTATATTGCGCCAAAAGCATTTAAAGTATACATGACATCAGTACTAGATGTTGCATCCAAAAGACTTTTTGAAGCTTCTAAAACTAGAGGTAAAGAAGAAAAGTATGAGTCTGTTGAAGAAGCACGCGATGCTATTCTAGCTCGCGAGGAGTCAGAAAAAGAAAGATATTTAGAGTTATATGATGTAGATATTCATGATTTGTCTAATTATGATTATGTAATAGATACTTCAGAATTAACTCCAGATGAAGCAGCAAATAGAATAATTGAAGAATATGGCAAGTGGGAGGGTAGATAACCCTCTTTTGTCATAGTTAGGAGGTGATTAGGTGGTAGTTAAAATTTTAATAGATAATGCAGCACATAAACTTAATAAAGTTTATGATTACAAAATAAAAGAAGAACACGAAGAATTAGTGGAGATTGGCAAGAGAGTAAGAGTAAACTTTGGTAGTGGCAAAGGTAGTAGTCGTGAAGGAATAATTGTTAAGATATTAAAAGATGAAGAATCGGACAAGCTAGATAAATTAAAGCGTGTAGAAGAGATTTTAGATGAAAACAGTTATTTAGACGAGAAAAGACTTTCTTTAGCTAAATGGATGTCTAAAATGTACTTTTGCAACGTATATACGGCACTTAAATTAATGTTACCGCCAACACCAAATAAAAAGTTAGAGCAAAAGGAACTTGTAGGAAAACAAATAACAGTTGTTACTCTAGATAAGGCTAAAGAAGAAATAGAGGGGGATATAGAAAGCAGAAAAATAACAAGTGCAAGACATATTAAGTTGTTAAGAGAGCTTGAAGACAATAATAATATACCAATAGAAGATATAATTAATACTTTAGGGATATCTAGAAATATAATAAAAACGGTAGAAGAAAAAGGATATATTAAGTTAATAAAACAAGATACTACTATTGAAGATTATTCAAGGATAGCAAGGAGTGAAAAGCTAATTCCAACAAAGGAACAAAAAAGAACTATTGATGGAATAATTAGAAATTTAGATACATTTAAAGTGTCTTTAATACACGGAATTACAGGTAGTGGTAAAACAGAAGTGTATCTTCAAATAATAGAAGAATGTTTAAATAGAGGAAAAGATGCAATAGTTCTTGTACCAGAAATATCTTTAACAGATCAAACAAAACGTAGATTCATATCTCGTTTTGGAGAAGTTGTGTCGGTTCTTCACAGCAAGATGACTACTTTAGAAAGACAAACGGAATATAAAAGAATTGTAAAAGGTAAAGCAAAGATTGTAATAGGACCAAGATCAGCGTTATTTGTACCATTTAAGAATTTGGGATTAATAATAATAGATGAGGAACATGATACAAGCTATGTATCGCAGACTACACCAAAGTATAGCACTCGCGAGGTCGCAACAAGACTTGCATATCTTAATAATGCAAATCTTGTATTAGGTTCAGCAACTCCAGATGTATGTACAATGTATAAAGCTATGGAAGAAAAAATAGATTATTACTCAATGTTAACACGTCCAGGTACAAGCGTTATACCAGAAGTAGAAATTGTAGATATGAAACAAGATGCGGTGGTAAATAAGTCTAGAATATTATCTACAAGACTTAAAGAGGAAATAGAAGAAAATCTTAAGAGAAAAGAGCAAGCATTTGTATTCTTAAATAGACGTGGCTTTTCTTCATATATAACATGTAAAACATGTGGAAAAACATTAAGATGTCCTAACTGTGATGTTAATTTAACGTATCATAGAAAGAATGGATTGTTACTTTGTCACTATTGTTCATATTGTGAAAAGTTAAGTGACATATGTCCAATATGTTCTGCAGATACTTTAGAAGAAGGCGGAATGGGAACTGAAAGAGTAGAAAAAGAGCTACTTGAAACATTCCCAGGAATAACTACTTTAAGATTAGATATGGATACAACAGTTAAAAGAGGCTCACACGAAAGAATATTAAATGAGTTTAAAGAAAAGAATGTAGATGTTCTTGTTGGAACTCAGATGATAAGTAAGGGACACGATATACCAAATGTTACGCTAGTAGGTGTGGTTAACGCAGATTATATGGCAGGAGATGATTATACAGTATCAGAAAAAGCATTTTCTAATTTGCTTCAAGTAGCAGGAAGAGCGGGGCGTGGAGACAAAAATGGAAGAGTAATTCTTCAAGCTTACGATACAGAAAACTATATATTAAGTTCTGTAAGTGAAAATTCGTATTTGGATTTTTACGAACAAGAAATTAAGTTTAGAAAGATGGCAGGCTATCCACCATTTGTGGATATAGTTGTAGTGGAACTAACATCTAAAGATAAAACTAAACTTATGAAAGATAGCGAAAAAATATATAATATATTTAGTAAAGAAAAGAATCTTTATAAAGTGCATTCGCCTAAAGCACCGTATATTAGTAAAATAAATAATAAATATAGGATACAAATGATAATAAAAACGAAAGTAGATAATAAAGTTTTAGATAAACTCATTGAAAATATGGATATTTATGATAAAATTAAAGATGTAAGTGTTACGGCTTCTGTAGTTAAGAACCCTGTAAGACTTGGATAAAAATATAGAATAGAAGGAATTAAAAATGGCAATTAGAAATATTAGATATGATACAGACGAAGTTTTAAGAAAACGTTCAAGAGAAATTGAAGAAATAGATAATAAAATACGTGAACTAGCACTAGATATGGTAGACACTATGTATAAATATGATGGTGTAGGACTTGCTGCGCCACAAGTGGGAATACTTAAAAGAATAATTGTAATAGATCCAGGAACAGGTCCAAGGGTTTTAATTAACCCAGTTATTACTAAAAAATCTGGTTCTCAAACTGGTGAAGAAGGTTGTTTAAGTTCTCCAAATGTATTTGGAAATGTAGACAGACCTAAAAATGTTACGGTTGAGTATTTTGATATAGACGGTAAAAAACAAACATTAAAAGCAGAAGATCTAGAAGCAGTAATTCTTTGTCACGAAATAGATCACTTAGACGGAGTGCTTTTCTTAGATAAAGCGTATGATGTATATAAATTAAGTGATGAAGAAATAGAAGCGGCAAAGCGTGAAGCTGAAGAGTTAGAAAGAAAAGAACAAGAAAAAGCAAAAAAGAAAAATAAAAATTGTAAAAGAAAGTAGGATATAACATAAATGTTAAAACAAGATTTAAGAATAGTATTTATGGGTACTCCAGATTATGCAAAAGGAAGTTTAGAAGCGTTAGTAGATAACGCTTTTAACATTGTAGGAGTATTCTGCCAACCAGATAAACCAAAAGGTAGAGGTATGAAACTTATGGCACCTCCAGTTAAAGAGTATGCATTGTCAAAAAATATACCTGTATACCAACCAGTAAAATTAAGAAATAACGAAGAAGTAAAAGAAATATTAAATACATTAAATCCAGATTTAATAATAGTTGTAGCATATGGAAAGATACTTCCTAAATATGTACTAGATTATCCTAAATTTGGATGCATAAATGTACATGGATCGTTGCTTCCAAATTATAGAGGGGCGGCGCCTATACAATGGTCTGTGATAAACGGAGATAAAGTAACTGGTGTTACTACTATGTTTATGGATGAAGGAATGGATACTGGTAATATGATAACTAAAGCGGAAGTGGAAATTGATGCTTTAGACACATACGGTACACTTCATGATAAACTTATGGTGCTAGGAGCAAATACTTTAGTTAAAGATTTAGAAAGATTAGTAGCAAATGATGGAAAACTTGAAAGTACAGTACAACCTGTAGAATGTACTATGGCTCCAATGTTAGATAAGGATAATACAAAATTAGATTTTACCAAAAACGTAGACACACTTGTAAATTTAGTAAGAGGAACAAATCCATTTCCATCTGCTTGGTGCTTAATAGATGAAGAAAAAACGTACAAAATTTATCTTGCAGAAAGAGTAGAACTAGAAGAAGACTATAGTGCTGCTAAATGTGGAGAAGTTGTATATCTAAACGATAAAAAGAACATATTAGCGGTAAAATGTAATGATGGATATATAAATCTAAAAGGAATAAAACCAGCAGGTTCTAAGTTAATGGGGTGTGGAGATTATATCCGCGGTGGTAAAATTAAAGTTGGAGAAATGTTTATATGATATTTAAAGAAACAGTAAAAATAGGATTAAAAGATATAGAAAAAGATAATATTTTAGGAAACAAAGCTATTCTTAAGTTTTTTGAAAATATAGCTGGACATCATTCAGATAGCCTTGGATATGGACTTAATAATAGCAATGAAACGCATTTATCTTGGATACTTTTAGAATGGAAAATAAGAAGTATAAAAAGAATAGAATATGGTGAAGAATTACATATAGATACGTGGTCTAGAAGTATAGAAAAATACTATGCAAACAGAGATTTTAACATGTATAATTCTAAAGGTGAGCTTTGTGTAATTGGTACTTCAAAGTGGTTGTTAATAAATACAGAAAAAGGAAGTATTGTTAAACCAGATGAAACAATGATTGCTAAATATGAATCGGAATCAGAAAGAAAAGTATTTGAGGAAGATTTAGAAAAGATAAAAGTGCCTGAAGAATACACAAATGAAATGCTATATACTGTAAAAAGAAAAGACATAGATTTTATTGGTCATATGCATAATTTATATTATCTAGATTTAGCATATGAAGTTCTACCTGATGAAGTATACGAAAAAAGATTATTTAACGATGTTAGAATAACATATAAAAAAGAAATAAAATTAGGTGAAACTGTTAAATGTAAATATGCAAACGTAGAAAACAAACATGTTGTAGTAATAACAAGCGAAGACGATAAAACAGTACACGCATTAATAGAGTTAAAATAAAATAGATAACAATTGACAATAAGGTTGGTTTGTAATAAACTAACCTTATAATAATTTAAGGAGGAACAAATGAAAAAGAGACAAGGTATATCATTAATAGTTTTAGTTATTACAATAATAGTAATGATAATATTAGCTGCAGCAGTAGTTATCACTTTATCTAATACAGGAATAATAGATAGAGCAGGTAAAGCAGTAGATTTGACTAATGAAGCGTCTGTGCAAGATTTAGCCGCGTTAGTGCGGGCGGACACTTATATGGATGGAAAAAGAGATAGCGAACTAGAAAGTATTGTAACAACAAAGTTATCTGAACAAGGAGTGACATCAGACAAGTGGAATATAACTATATCTAATACAGGAATAGTTGTAACATCAAAAACAGCGTCTGTAAAGAAAATAACATTTACGATTGATGGCGAAACACTTGAAGCCGAAGAGGGTATGACATGGCAAGAATTTGTAGATAGTGATTATAATACAAAAAATGTATATATTTATGCGGGAGTTTATGTAAGATGCAATGGTCAAGATGTGTATGATGCTAATGGGCCTGTTGGGCCAACAGTAGATATTGTGGAAGGAGAAACATATTATTTACAAGTACCAGAACCATCATAATGTAAAAACAACTAAGAAGTTAATAAAAGCGAGTATAAAATAATACTCGCTTTTATTTTTTCTTTTTATTTGCAACATATGACAAATTGTGCTAAAATATATTAGCGTATAAAGGAGAAAAATATGGTATTTAGTAGCGCAGTATTTTTATTTGGTTTTTTACCAGCTTTGCTAGCATTATACTTTCTAGCAAAGGATAAATATAAAAATTATGTATTGCTTCTATTTAGTTTAATATTCTACGGTTTTGGTGGACCTAAATTATTAGCTATGATGATAGCTGTAGTAATGATAGACTATTTAGCAGCGATGTTTATAGATAAAACAGATAATAAAAAGAAGAGAAAATGGTTGTTGATATTAGCGGTAGTGCTTAATATAGGAACACTATTTTATTTTAAGTATACAGGGTTTACTGTGGAAATAATTAATAGATTAGCAGGACTTAAAATTCCTGTACCCAATATTGTATTGCCAATAGGTATATCTTTTTATACATTCCAAGCAATGAGCTATGTTATAGATGTGTATAGAAAAGAAGTAAAGGCAGAAAAGAATCCTTTCTTTGTATTGCTTTATGTAAGTATGTTCCCGCAACTTGTTGCAGGGCCAATTGTTAGATACCAAACAGTTGCAGAAGAAATAACTAAAAGAACAGTTACATTACAATCTTTTACAGATGGTATAGAGAGGTTTATATTTGGTCTTTGTAAAAAATTAATAATTGCAAATAACACAGGTAAACTTGCTGATGTTATATTTGGTGCTGAAGCTTTAGAAACGCCTTTAGCATGGTTAGGAGCAATAGCATACTCGCTTCAAATCTATTTTGACTTCTCTGCATACTCAGATATGGCAATAGGTTTAGGTAAAATATTTGGATTTAATTTTGAAGAAAACTTCAATTATCCATATATATCTAAATCTGTTACAGAGTTTTGGAGAAGATGGCACATATCTTTATCTACATGGTTTAGAGATTATGTATATATTCCTTTAGGTGGAAATAGAAAAGGTGTAAAAAAACAAGTACTAAATTTATTTATAGTATGGGCATTAACTGGCATATGGCATGGCGCGGCAGTAAACTTCTTGCTATGGGGGCTATATTATTTTGCTTTCCTTATATTAGAAAAGTTTGTATTAAAAAAATGGTTAGACAAGTTACCTAAATTCGTAGGGCACATATACACATTAATAGTTGTATTATTTGGTTGGGTGTTATTTAGATGTACTGGTATGACAGAGGTAATACGTGTACTTAAAGCAATGTTTGTACCATATGTAACAGATATTACATGGCAACAAGTAGCTATATACTTAAGTAGCTATGGAGCATATCTGTTAATAGGAATTATACTTTCTATTCCGGTATTTCCATGGATTAGAAATATTGTAATGACTAAATACAAAGAAAATATATTTGTACAAATTATGTATTATGGATTTGTACTTGGTATGTTTGTTATAGCAATAGCATTCTTATCT
>JAFXEC010000040.1 GCA_017521005.1 Clostridia bacterium
GAGGGGTAAACAAAAGATGAAAAACGCTGAAAGCCTTGCGGCTGTACACACACACACACACACAATACTTTCTAATGAACAAACATTAGAAGCGTTTTTTGTACCTCAAAATAAAATAGAAACTAGCAAAGTAACACATACTTAAAGGTATGTGCTGCTTTGCTTTTTTGCATGCAAAAAGGAGGAATGAAAAAATGCAAAAGAAGAAAGGTATATCCTTAATAGTTTTAAGTATAACAATTCTTGTAATGGCAATACTTGCAGCAACAGCAATAATTGCATTAGAAGATAGTGGGATTATAAAAAGATCAAGAGATACAGTAAAAAATAGCAATTATTCGGATGAATATACAAGATTAATGGTAATAAAAAACGGAATACTTACAGATAATTTAGGAACAATAACAGTAGATGAGTATATAACAGAATTAACAAATAAAGGGTTAATTGAAAATACTATAATAACAAATGATGATGACAGCAAAACAATAACAACAAAAACGGGTTTTAAAATAACAATATCTCAAAGTACGGCTAGTGATTTAACATTAGAGTTTGAGAGTGATAACGATCAAACTTCTGAAGATAATACTACATCTACTTTAATCTCTTTTACTATAGATGGAGTAGAATATCAAGCAGAAGCTGGAATGACATGGCTACAATGGATAGATAGCGAATATAATACAATTGGAGCTACTTCTTCTAATGCGGGAGAAATAATAAGATATTCTAATGGGATTATTAAACATTCGACGGGTGGAGTAGTTAGTGGTATAGATCAGATTACTAATTTAGGGAACTATACTACTTCGGCTGATGTGCCTAAATAGAAGATATAGAAAACTAAAGAAGGCTGTGTAATACAACACTGCCTTCTTTAATTATTTATTTTTAAAATCTGTAAATCACATTTCTAAGTAGCATTAATATATAGATTACTATACCAATTGCAACTAGTACTGACATGCCCTTAAGCTTGAATTTAGGCACTTTAAACTTGTATATGAAAAAGAATGCTATTACAAGGAAAAGTACTGTAAAAAGTATGCTAGCGGCTGTCTCGAAGCGAGATATTATTGGAAATAGTAATGGAAGAATTAAAGCTACAGATGTAACTGGTAATCCTTCATAACTTTTTCTAGCTTCTGTTGTTTGTTCTTGACGTTCATCTTCCATAACATTAAAGTATGCTAATCTAATTAAAGCTGCAAGTGAGAATATTCCGTAAGCAATTAATGCATACCATTGTTTAACACCAGTTGTATATACTATTACCACTGGAAGTATTCCGTAACATACGAAATCTGCTAAAGAATCTAGTTGTATTCCAAATTTCTTTTCCTTATCTGTTCTATCTTTTTTTGTTCTTGCTACTAATCCATCAAACATATCGCAAAATCCTGCAAACATTAATGTTCCTAGTGCAAATATTGGATGCCCTTCTATTGAAGCAAATATTCCAAGCAGGCCAGATATTAGCCCCATATATGTTAAAATCACAGTGTAATTATAATACCCTATCACTTAAGTTTCCTCCGTTTATGTAACAGTGCAATTGTACACCTTAAGGTAGTAGATGTCAAGAAATATAATAAGTGAGAATATGTGAAGAAATTTAAGTTAACATAACTATTGACAAAAAGTGTAAAATGAGTTATAATAATAAATGTAGACGCGAGTTTACAGAATTTTATAATTAAAATGGAGGACGTGTGATGTACATAATTGTCACAACCAACAAAGCACTGGCCGAGGAGGCAAAGAAAAGAGGAGCGAACGTTTTTGAGGACGTTCAGGTAGCAGAGCCCGTTACCCGGTTCGTAAACCAGACCTATGGCGAAGGTGAGATGAAGGTTATCAACCTCATGACATCTCTTGCAATCAAGCCCAATCTCAAGGGTTATGATTATCTCAAGTATATCATGACGAGCTGCGCAAATGATCCCAAGTATCATCACAGAAGCATGACCAAGGAAATCTATCCTACCTGCGCAAGAGAGTTCGATACTACTCCTTCGAGAGTTGAAAGAGCAATCAGACATGCGCTTGAGAGAAGTTTCCAGGATGTACCTGAGAGATACTTCCAGATCTTCAACAGAGATCTTACCGAGCAGCCGACCAATTCTGAGTTCATCAGCATGATGAGTCAGTATCTTCACAAGCCGGTAGCCGCTGTGTAAACAGCAAAAACAAACGCTAAACTACTACGCTAAAAAAGGGCACCCAGTCTTGGGTGCCCTTTGATGTACAAATTACAAGAAGATAAAACACTGGAGGAGAAATGTACATAATTTTAACCAATAATGGTAATCTTGAAAACTATGTAGAAAAGCTTGGTACAACAGCTTTTATGATTCCAAATAGCATAAGCAAAGAACGGTATAACAATGAAGCGTTGGTAACAACTGCTAATCGTGGCATTGCAATTATTGCACTAGTTGACGGAGCAAGAGTTTATGAAACTATAACAATGATGGGATTGTTTCCTGAGTATAATAGTCAGGCTGTTCTTGTAAACAAGGTTATAGACGAACTCTTTGAAGCGTTAGGAATACGCAAAAACATGAAGGGATACGAGCTTCTTAAATACATGCTTAAAAAGTATGTAGAAGATGACAACTACTGCATGAACCAGGTTTGTGATGTGGTTTATCCTGAATGCGCAAAAGAGTTTGCTGTTAGCCCTGCAACAGTTGCAAAAAACGCGAAAGATCTTATTAAGTACAGCTATGAAAGAAATGCTATGAAGTATGAAGTGTTGTTTGCCCATACGGGTATCGCACCACTTACAGAAGCACCTAAACCTAGTGCGTTTTTACCTGTTATAGGTGGAAAGATTCGTGCACTCATAATTTAACAGCATAATTAAAAGGCAACGTTTATGTAACGTTGCCTTTTGCTTTATATTGACAAATTCAGTAAAAAGAGTATAATATTTATGCGTACTTTATATAACAAAATTTTAATAAATTGGAGGGAAAGATGAAATCGTACGTTATTGTTACACGGAATATGAATCTTATCAGATGTACTGTTCCGCCAGAAGAAATGTTGCCCGTAGATGAGGA
>JAFXEC010000041.1 GCA_017521005.1 Clostridia bacterium
AGTATTAATATATGTATAAAAATAACAAGTTATACGAGATAAAATTGGATTAAAAATTAATTAAGATAATAATAGTATTCATCAAATTCTTTTCTTGCATCAATAATATATAAAATTCTAACAGTATTTTTAGAAACAAAATAAATAATATGATATAAATCATTTACTACTAATTTCCTATAGGTCTTACGCTTTGAATGTTTGTAAATTGTATGCGAATGAGGAAAAGTAGAAAGTGAGTCGATTGCATCGATTATATGTTTGCGCATCTTTAACGAAAAAATAGGGTTGAATGAGTATAGAAACATAAGATTGTATTCGTTAGTAACATGAGCTAATTTTGTAGTTTCAATAGTGTATTTCATTAAAACAACTCCATCAATCTTCGTTTGGATTCTTCCCAAGGTATAAAATCTGAATCCTTAAACTCACCATTCTCATACATATTAATTACTTTATTAATAATTAAATTTTCATCATATTGTTTAGATATGTTTTCTTTTACACATAATGTAGTGCTTTTATTTGAATTTTCTTTGTTCTTAATCATATATATTCCTCCTTTGGACATATAAGATACTATAATATATAACGGTTGTCAAATTTATTTTTTTGTCGAAAATTGTACGCTTTTAGTATTAATAATCACACTATATGTATATTATATACACCTAAAAACACTTTGTAAATATACAATTAAAATAATGTGCAAAATATATTTTTATGGTATAATATGAACGCGAGGGGATATTATGAATAAAGCAGAAAATGTATTAGATTATTATTATAAAGCATGTAAATTAAAAGAAGTTGAAAGAAGTGGGTGGGGAGATTGGAATATATCTAGAACCGGGCCGGTTGAAAGAATAGCAGAACATATTTATGGAACACAAATTTTAGCAATGGCTATATATTTAGAATATGAATTAGATTTAAATATAGATAAGGTTACAACTATGCTTGCACATCATGAAACGGAAGAAATAGAAATTGGAGATATAACACCGTTTGATGGTGTTACAGATGTAAAGAAACATGAGCTTGGAAAAATAGCAGTTTCTAATATAGTATCAAAAATAAAAAATGGAGAATATATAAAAAGATATATAGACGAGTTTGAAAAACGTGAAACTAAAGAGGGAATGTTTGCTTATCTTATAGATAAGCTAGAATGTATTTTATGGGCTAAAAAATATTCGGATACAGGTAGAATAAGTTTAGAAACAGCATCAAAGGAAAAAATAGAAAATGTAAAAGAATATATAGAAAAAGGTGCAAATGATGCAGGAGATATATTTAGAGAATTTCATAAATATAAATTTGAAAAAGATGAAGTGTTTATGGAAATAATAAATACATTAGAAAAATATATAATAAAAGAAAAATAATTAATTAAAATATGCATATTAAATATATGCATATTTTTTTATTTGTAACTCAAAATACTAATAAAATTTAAGTGAGGTATTTATGAAAAATATATTTAATTTTGGAATAATAATAGTTATTTTAATGGCGCTTTTTGTAATGTTATATATAACGTTTAATCACGATCAAATAAAGCTTTTTCCAGAGGTAATTGCGGCAGTTAAAGATCAAAGTTCAACAAGTAGTAAAAAGAAAACAGATCAAAGTTCTGTATCTAACAATGGGGATATGGTAGACCTGCTTGCAAGATTAATAAATGGTGAAGCAAGAGGTGAACCATATAAAGGTCAAGTAGCAGTTGGAGCAGTAGTTATGAACAGGGTTAAAAGTTCAGAATTCCCAGATACTATTTCAGGAGTAATTTACCAAAAGAATCAATTCTCTTGTGTAAGAGATGGACAGTTCGATAAACCAATATCCAAAGATTCTACTGTGTATAAGGCGGCAAGAGAAGCATATAACGGGGCTGACCCAACTAATGGGTGCCTTTTCTTTTATAACCCTAAAACAAGTACAAATAAGTGGATATTTAGTAGACCAACGGTAACTTCAATAGGAAAACATAGATTTACAAAGTAGGTGGAATATGTTAGGAAAAATAGAAGCAAAAATAAAAGAAATAAAGAAGAAACAAAATCCAAAAGCAGTTGGAGTAGCAGCTTTTTTCGTTTTTGGATTAGTAACGTTGCTTATGATGAACAGTATAAATATTTATGGTAGAGAAAAACAAGAAAATACGGATACAAATAATAGAAATATGTACGAGATAATAACAAGCGTAAACAATATAGATGTCTTAGTTACAAAAGTAAAAATAACAAAGACCAGTGAATATAATTTGCCGGTTTTATCCAAAATAATGTCCGAAGCAAGTAGGGCAAAAGATAATCTATCAGCTCTTCCGGTTAACCAAAGTGCTCTTAATAATGTCTCTAAATTCTTTACACAAGTTATATCATTTACTGAAACATTAATAGCTAAAGAAGCTAACTTAAATGAAAAAGACTATAACAATATAGATAGAATAGGGGAGGTTGCAGATAAGTTAAATGACACATTATCAGATATATATACAAGGCTTACAGAAGGTAGAATAAAATGGAATGAAGTAGAAAAGGTGGCATCAGAGGAGCTTACTAAAGATAAGTCAGAACTTAATTTAGAAGGCGTAAATAATATAGCTTCGGTATTAGAAGATTATGAAGGACTAATATATGATGGTGCTTTTTCTGAACACATAGTAAGCAATAAAGCAAAGAATTTATCCGGTAAAAATGTAACTGTAGAACAAGCAGTGGAAAAAGTAAAAGAATGTGTAATAAATCTTGGAAGAAAAGAAAAATATGAAATAAAAGATGTTAAATATAACGGTGAAATAAATGGAAATATCCCGCTTTATGATTTTACCGTTAAATGTATAAGAAATAATAATGAAGAAGAAAAGATAGAAGTAGATGTACAAATAACAAAACAGGAAGGAAAGCTACTTTTAATACTAAGCAATAGAGATATTAAAGAAAAGAAACTAAATATAGAAGAATGTAAACAAATTGGAGATGAGTATTTAAAAGCGTTAGGACTTAAAAATTTTGATCCAACATATTATCTTGAAGCAAACAATATGGTAACAATAAACTATGCTGCTGTACAAGATGGTGTTTTACTTTATCCGGATTTAATTAAAGTTAAAGTTGCTATGGATAATGGGGATATCTGTTCAGTAGAATGTAGCGGATATATATATAATCATGAAACTAGAGAAAACTTAACAGTGAGTATTGGTGAAACAGAAGCAAAAGCTAAAATAAACAAAGATGTAGAAATTAAAAACATTAGACTTGCTATAATTCCAAAAGAGTCTAAAGAGGAAGTTTTAACATATGAAATAAAGGGCAAAATAGATAATCATGATGTGCTTATATATATTAATGCAAATAACGGTAAAGAAGAAAATGTCCTATTAATATTAGAAACACCTGGTGGAATTCTTACTATGTAACAAGAGAATCATATTGCTTTTAATATTTTTTTGACATATAATTTTTTTAGGTGATAAAAATGTATGGAGTAGTACTAGAGGGTGGCGGACTAAAGGGTAGTTACCACTTAGGAGCAATGAAAGCAGTATATGAATGTGGATATAAAATAGGCGGATATGTAGGTACGTCAATTGGTTCATTTAATGCTGCAGTCCTTGCACAAGGAGATTTCGAAAGATTATATGATGCGTGGTATAGAGGTTCATCAACTTTAGGATTAGATGTAGATGAAAAAGAAATAGAAAAATTAGTAGATAAAAAAGTAAGTATGAAATCTATTAAATACTGGTTTAATTTCTTAAAATCTAATGTGGAAAATAAAGGTGTAGATTCAGATAAATTAAAGAAGTTATATAGTACATATATAGATGAAAAGAAACTTAGAAGATCTAAAATAGATTATGGTATGGTTACAGTATCTTTAACGGATATGAAACCGGTATATATGTATAAAGAAGACATTCCAGATGGTGAAGTTGCGTCATATGTTTTGGCAAGTTCATATCTTCCTTTTTTCAAACAAGGAGATTTGTTAAAAGATAATAAAACATATATAGATGGTGGCTTTTTTGATAATCGCCCAATATCTTTATTAATAGATAAAGGATATAAGGATTTTATAGAGATAAGAACAAATGCAATTGGTGTAACTAAGTGGGTTAATAAAAAAGGACTAAATATTATAGTTATAGAGCCAAGTAAAAAGGTTTTAAGCGGCATTGCAATAAGCGATAATAAATCTGTTCGTAGAGATATGGAAATGGGATATTATGATGCTATGAGAGTTCTAAAAGGGTATATAGGAGACAAGTTCTATGTAATACCTACGGAAGATAGTAAAGTATTTAACTCATTAATTAATATTACTGATGAACAAATTAATAATATAACTAAGAAAGTTAAAATAAGTGGCGTTACAGAGGATATGGAACCTAAGAAAATTTTATTTGAAAAGATACTTCCAAATCTTGCTACAAAATTAAAAGGTGCAGATACAAAAAGTTATCAAAGGACAATAGTTTCTATGATAGAATATGTATTAGATGATGAAAAAGATGTATTCAAATTCTACACTTTTGAGGAGCTTTTAGAAGAGTTCAAAAAGAAAATACCAAAATATATGAAAAAGCAAAGAGAATCTTTAATAAAAGACCCAACAGAAGTTTTAATACTAAATTTGTTAAAATATGTTGAAATGTAGCGAATTTTAAGACCTTTACTTTACTTTTTACCTAAAAAATAATATAATATATATGGTTGAAATAAAGACCAAAATAAATTTATGGAGGTAAAAATGTTTAAATCTAAGTACAGGATAGGACGGAAAAAAAGACAGCAGATAGCAGAATATTATGTGTACGAAAATAGCACGATCAGAAAAACAGCGGCACATTTTGGCATCCCTAAGTCTTACGTTCACAGAGCACTTGCAGACTTCAGATGCGATCGGTATACAAGAGACACTGAACTTGCTCATAAAGTAGCAGAGCTTGTTGAAAAGAATGTTACCGAACGCTCAACAAGGGGCGGTCAGTCTACTAAGGCAAAGTATTCAAAGAAGAAAGCCTAAGACTAACCTAAGAAACACACGCAATAATATGCGTGTGTTTTTTATATATGCTTGAATAAATGAATTATATATAATAATATATGAGTAAAAGAATGAAGGAGATAACAAATGAAAAATATAGAAAAGTTTTTATTAATATTTATGATAACAATAATAACACTTAGTATAGGAAGTGTAGTGGCCGGTTATATAGAATTTAATAAAGTAAGCAAAGAACAATCAAAACTTTGGGAAGAAATAGAGAATGGAAAATATTTAGATAAGTATTCTTTTGAGATAGAAGATGGAATTAAACAACATACGAATATAAACGAGGATGATAATGGTACAGATAGAGAAAAAGCATTAAAATCATATTTATCATCTAGAAATACGGAGTATTTGTTGGAATATACAAACGTTAACGCAAGAATGGTAGAAATAATTAATCTACTTTTTTATAGTTTAAGCATTACATTTTTTGTTTATTGTATGATAACACTCGTATACAAAGATATTAAACAATATATATTAGACAACATAGGTATTTTATTAGTATTTATTGTGCTATGGGTTATGCATAACGCGTTAGCACTAGGAGACAGTTTGCTTTTTAGAAACAATATGTTTGATGTGTTGCCAGTGTTATATGTTATCTTTTTAATAGGTAATATAACTAAAAATATAGTAAAAAGAAAAAGAATAAAACAAGAAAAATAGGCTTCAAATTAACGGAAACATATTAATTCATACTCATATAATATATGGGGTGTAATATGAAATATGAGTAATTCAAAATTAATAGATAAAACAATCTTAGCAAATAGTGCAAATTATATGCAAGGAAGAAATGGTAGTAAGATAAAAGCGGTAACTGTGCATCATATGGGAGCAGTACTAACAATAGAAGAGTGCGGCAATGTATTTAAGAATCCGGATAGAAAAGCTTCTAGTCATTATGGAATTGGTAGTGATGGTAGAGTGGCAATCTATGTAGACGAAAAAGATACAGCATACACAAATAGTAATTTTGAATCTAACAAAGAATCGGTAACGATTGAAGTTTCTAATAGCAAGGCTAGTGGAGATTATCCAGTATCAGAAAAGGCACTAGAAAAATTAATATTGCTAGTTGCGGATGTAGCTAAGAGAAATAATTTAGGGAAATTGCTTAAAGGTAAAAATCTAACTTGGCATAATATGTATACCGCAACTGCTTGCCCAGGCAAATATCTTTTAAGTAAGCTAGATTATATTATTTTAGAAGCAAATAGAATAAACGGAATAGATGAAGAAGGTAGTGAAAGTAGAAAGTCTAATGAAGAAATAGCAGATGAAGTAATTAGAGGTTTATGGGGAAATGGAAAAGAAAGAAAAGACAGACTTACAGCTGCTGGATACGATTATTACGCTATTCAAAATATAGTTAATGAAAAACTACTTGGAAAGAAAACAAACGATCAAATTGCAAAAGAGGTAATACAAGGAAAATGGGGTAATGGTAAGGAAAGAAAAGACAGACTCACAGCTGCCGGATATGATTATTATGCTGTGCAAAAAATAGTCAATGAAATGCTTCTAGGTTAGTCGTTTTCAATTGACAAATCACCTGCTTAAAGGTATACTTTTAGCAGGTGATTTTACTTTATGAAATATGCAATCATAGACTTTAGAATGAGAAGCGTAGAAAAAGAATTTATTAAATCTTTAGGCTACGAATTAATAGAAAATAACTTTAACTTAGATGTGTATGATGAAATATCTGCACATGTGGATATATATTATTTAAAGGTGGGTAGAGTGCTATTTGCTGCTCCAGAAAAAGCGGACAAGCTTCCTTTTGCAGCAACTACTTGTGTTACACATGTTGGCGGAAAATATCCTTTGGATGTGCCATACAATGTGTGTATTATTGGTAACAATGCTGTTCACAACTTTAAATATACAGATGAAGTGGTTAAAACATATTTAATAAATAGTGGATATAGACTAATAGATGTTGGACAAGGTTATGCTAGATGTAGTACGTTCCCAGTAGATGATAATTCTTGTATTACATCAGATATTGGTGTAGCAAGAGCATTAATGGATGCAGGAATAGAAGTACTTTATGTTAGTGAACCAGATGTTAAGTTAAAAACAAGAACAAATAAAATATTTGAAAAGCAAAGTCAAATGTCTTTTATGGATTCAACTATGGAAGGCTTTATTGGCGGAGCTATGGCTAGATTTGGAGACACGGTTGTATTATTCGGAGATGTAAATAATTTAATAAATGGTAATAAAATAAAATCTTTTATAGAAAAGAAAGGGTTAAAATTCCATCATTTTGAAGGACTAGATGTAGTAGATTATGGTGGAGTAGTAGAGGTTAATATATAATGAGTGAATTACTAAATGGATTAAATCCTGTGCAAAGAGAAGCGGCATCATATACAGATGGACCACTTTTAATATTAGCAGGTGCAGGAAGTGGTAAAACTAGAGTTTTAACATATAGAATTGCATATCTTTTAGAACAAGGTCTTTGTAAGCCTTGGGAGATACTTGCAATTACATTTACAAACAAAGCGGCAAAAGAAATGAAAGAAAGAGTTACAAATTTAGTAGGAGATGATGCTAAAGATATGTGGCTTGGAACTTTCCATGGAATTTGTGTAAGAATACTTAAAAGAGAAATAGAAGCTTTAGGTTTTACTAGAGACTTTAATATATTAGATGAGTTAGATAAACAAAAAGTATTAAAAGAAATACTTAAGAAATTTGAAATAGATGAAAAGAACTATTCTGTTTCTTGTTTGGTAAACGAAATTAGCTCAGCAAAGAATGTATTTAAGACTCCAGAAAAATATATGAAAGAGTCTATTGGAGATTACAGAAAAGAAACTATAGCAAAAATTTATGAAGAGTACCAAAAGACATTAAAACTAAACAACTCGCTAGATTTTGATGATATCTTAAATTATACAGTTGAGTTGTTTAAGAAAAATCCAGATAGATTAAGTTACTATCAAAACAAGTTTAAGCATATATTAGTAGATGAGTATCAAGATACAAACCATGTACAATTTATGCTAATAAGTATGCTTGCTGCAATGCACGGTAATGTATGCGTTGTTGGTGATGAATCACAAAGTATATATGCATTTAGAGGTGCAGATATATCTAACATACTAGATTTTGAAAAAGAATATGATGGTGCAAAAATAGTTAAGCTAGAACAAAACTATAGAAGTACTAAAACAATTCTTAATGTAGCAAATGCAGTAATAAATAACAATACTTCTAAAATAGAAAAGAACCTTTGGACAGAAAATGATGAAGGTGAAAAAGTTAAATATTATACTGCTAAAAACGAATATGATGAAGTAGAATACATAGTAGATAAGATAGATTCTATGTGTAGAACTGGCAAATTCAAATACGGAGATTTTGCGCTTCTTTACAGAACAAATGCACAAAGTCGTGTAATTGAAGATGTATTTATGAAAACTGGTACACCATATAGATTAATTGGTGGTACTAAGTTCTATGCTAGAAAAGAAATTAAAGATTTACTAGCATATACAAAACTTGTAAATAACCTTAAAGATAATGTTTCGTTTACTAGAATAATAAACGAACCAAAACGTGGTATTGGAGATACTTCTGTAGATAGAATAAAAGAAAAAGCAGAGTCTATGGGCATAAGTGCATTTGAGTATATCACAGAACCTGCAAATATAGCAGAGCTTAGATGCAGTGGTGCAGTAGCAAACTTTAGGGATTTAATACTAGATTTAAATGCGGTTAAAGATACAATGCTTCCATCCGAACTTATGAAAAGAATACTTGAGGTTACAGGCTATGAAGCAGAACTTATGAAAGAAAAGAATACAGAAAACGAATCTAGACTAGAAAACCTATACGAGTTACTTGGCGTTGCAAAAGAATTTGAAGAAGAAAATGCAGACAACTCATTAACAGATTTCTTAGATAGCATTGCCTTAGTTGCAGATGTAGATAACCTAGAAGAAGATACAGAAGCAGTTATTCTTATGACTATGCATAATGCTAAAGGATTAGAATATCCAGTAGTATTTTTAGTTGGTATGGAAGAAGGATTATTCCCATCAAAGAGAAGTATTGATGAGGATAACGGAATAGAAGAAGAAAGAAGACTTTGTTATGTTGGAATAACAAGAGCGAAGAAAGAATTGTTCTTAACAAATGCTAAACAAAGAACAATGTATGGCACAACAACATACACAATACCATCAAGATTTACTGAAGAAATTCCAAAAGAATATTTAGATGAAGCAGCAAAAGATAATCTAGAAAAAGCTAAAATGAAACAAGAAAAATATCTTGATCACGAGTATTCTAGAGTTGAAAGCTGGCTATCTAGTACATTTAATGAAATTAGTGAAAGCGAATCTATGGGCGGATATTCGCCTAGACGAGCACCTTCTAAAATTGGAATTGATGCATCTAGTTTCTTAAAGAATGTAAACATTGGTAAAGTCGTAACTAAAACTAATGATACAAGTGTGGAAGTTAAAGAGGGAGATAAGGTTAGACACAAGAAGTTTGGTGTTGGTATTGTAACGAGCCTTACAGAAGATTCGGATATGAAAGTTGCAGAAATTAAATTTGAAACAGCTGGAATGAAGAGACTAATAATAACTGGAACAACACTAGAAATTATTGGATAAATAGTAGAAATATAAAATATATAGTGATATAATGAAGAGGATATGTTTAGAATATATCGAAGGAGAGTAAATAATCATGAAAATAACAGTTTTATGTGGTGGAACAAGTACAGAAAGAGATGTTTCATTAACATCTGGTAGCTTAATATGTAAAGCATTAAAAGAAAGAGGACACGAAGTAGTATTGCTAGATGTATATCTAGGTTTAAAAGATGTAGATATGAGTACAGTCTTCACACTAGGTGAAAATGGATTATATAGAAAATCTGTAGTTAGTGAACAAATAGCTAATATAGAAGAAATAAAACTTCTAAGAGAAGATCCTGAAGTGTTCTTTGGACCAAATGTATTAAATATATGTAAAGCGTCAGATATAGTATTTATGGCATTACATGGTGAGAATGGTGAAAACGGTAAAGTTCAAGCGGCTTTTGATTTAATGGGAATTAAATACACTGGTACTGGCTATGAAGGTAGTATGATAGCTATGAGTAAAGATCTTACTCGTAAGATGTTAATACCAAGAGGCGTTAGAATGGCAAAAGGTTTAACTATAACTAAAGAACAAATATTTGACGATGTAAAAATGGATTTATTTGTTCCTGCGGTTGTAAAACCTTCTAATGGTGGTTCAAGTGTTGGAGTAACAATAGCAACGGATATGGAAGAATTAAGAGAAGCAATAAGAATAGCTAGACAATATGACGATACTGTAGTAGTAGAAGAATATATTCGTGGTAGAGAATTCTCTGTAGGTGTTATGGAAGGAAATGCACTTCCAATTATAGAGATAATTCCTAAATTTGGTTTTTACGATTATAAGAATAAATACCAAGCTGGTATGACAGATGAAATTTGCCCTGCAAATTTAAATCCATTCATAACAACATTAATGCAAAAAGAAGCAGAAAAAGCATATAAAGCATTAGGGCTAAATGTTTATGCAAGAATAGACTTTATGCTATCTAGTTTAGATAATTTGCCATATTGTTTAGAAGCTAATACATTACCTGGTATGACACCAACAAGCCTACTTCCACAAGAAGCAAGAGCTGCTGGTATAGAGTATGGAGATTTATGCGAAAAGATAATAGAAATATCTTTAAGAAAATATAGTGGTAAAGTAAATTAAATATTAAATAAAGTAGGAGGAACAATGGAAAACGTATCATTGTTAGATGTAGTAAGTAAAACTAATGGAAAGGTAGTAGGTAAAACTACTATCCTTGACTCCTATGTACAAGAAGTAGTCACAGATAGTAGAGTAAAAACTACTAATGGGCTATTTTTTGCTATTGTAGGGGAAAATGTTGATGGCCATAGTTATATAGGTATGGCAAAGGAAAATGGAGCTATAGCAGCAGTTATAGAAAAAGAGCTAGAAGAATATATAGAAGGAATTGTATACATTCTTGTAGATAATACATTAGAAGCATTAAAGAGCTTAGCAACATGGTATAGAACAAATTTTAATATACCAGTTGTAGCCATAACAGGTAGTGTAGGTAAAACAACTACCAAGGAAATGATAGCATCAGTTTTAAGTGTAAAATATAATGTGTTAAAAACTGCAGGAAATTTAAATAGCGAAATTGGTGCGCCTGTTACAGTACTTGGACTTAAGAATGAACATGAAGTAGCAGTAATAGAAATGGGAATGGATCATTTAGGTCAAATAGATAGTATAAGTAAAATAGTAAAACCGGATACGGCAGTTATTTCAAATATAGGTGTAGCACATATAGAGTATCTTAAAACAAGAGAAAACATACTAAAAGCAAAGACGGAAGTGTTTGCTAATATGCCAGAAAACGGTGTAGCTATTCTTAACGCAGATGACGATATGCTAATAACTGTAACTAATTCAATAAATAAAGTATGGTATGGATATTCAGAAAATGCAGATATTAAAGCAATAGACGCGGTAGTAGATTATACAGAAGGAGTAGTTAAAGCAGAAATATTAATAGACAACAATATTTATGAATTAAGAATACCAGGATTAAGCAAACATCTTGTATACGCTGCTTTAACAGGTATAGCAGTAGGTAAAAGATATAATATGACAATAGACGAAATAATTAAAGGCATCGAATCATATGAAGGTATAAAAATGAGAATGGATGTTAAAAAGCTTAACAATAATATCCTTTTAATAGATGATACATATAACGCAAATCCTGTTTCTATGAAATCTTTAATAGATACTGTAGCAGCATCTAACAGAGACTGCAAGACAATAATAATGGGAGATATGTACGAACTAGGGGATGAAACACTAAATGGTCATAAGTCTGTTATAGAGTATGCGATAGATAAGCAAATAACGAATATAATTGTTATTGGAGAA
Organism: Clostridia bacterium; assembly: GCA_017521005.1. Taxonomy (GTDB): domain Bacteria; phylum Bacillota; class Clostridia; order TANB77; family CAG-465; genus UMGS1649. Next base: position 12,061 of record JAFXEC010000041.1, read on the forward strand.
CATATGGAAGACGCATATAAGAGCCTAGATGAAGATAAACAGTTAAAAACAAATTGGTATAAAACTAAGGAAATATTCTATGAACATATAGATAGATTTTTAGTACCAGATTCGCTTATTGCAGCTAAAGCGTCAAGAGGAATGAAATTTGAAAATATAGTTTCAAAAATCATTGAACTTATATAACTTTTGTGATATAAACAAAATATAAATTGGAGGTTTAATTATGGAATTTAAAGATAAAGTAAAAGACGTATTAGATAAAGCAGGAGATGTTGCAGAAAAAACATACAAAACAGTAGCAGATAAATCATCTAAATTTATGGAGGAAACTAAGCTTAAAATACAAGCTAGTGATATTGAAGACGAAATAACAGCAACTCTTGGTGAAATCGGTGTAATGGTATACGAAAAATATAAAAGTGGTGAAAAAGTAGCGCCAGAACTTGCAAAAGAATGTAAAAGAATAGAAAAAATGTATAAAGATATAGATAAAATTGATGTTAAAACACTATATCTTAAAGATTTAAGAGTGTGCGAAGAATGTAAAGAAACAATAGGAATAGAAAATAAATTCTGTCCTCATTGTGGCGCTAAACAAAAGAAAGTAAGAATACCAGAAGAAAAGGTAGAAGAAGTTATAACAGAAAAAGTATGCCCAGAATGTAAAGCAGTACATGGTGTTGATGTTAACTTCTGTACTAAATGCGGACATAAGTTTTAATAAATAATTATTATAATATTAAACGAAATAATATAAGGAGCAAAAATGATATTTTCAAAGATTAAAGAAGCTTTTTCAAACAAGTTTAACAACATATTTAAATCTCATGAAGATATTGATGAAATCATAGACGAAATAGAAGAACTATTAATACTTTCTGATGTAGGGATGAAGACTACATCAGAAATTTGTAATAAGTTAAGAAAAGACTTATTAAAAGAAGATGATACATCAAAAGAACATGTCATAGAGCTTTTGAAAGAGCAAATGGTAAATATTTTAACATTAGAAGATGCTAAAGAATTTGATACTAAGAAGAATGTAATATTAGTCGTAGGAGTTAATGGTGTTGGTAAAACAACTTCAATAGCAAAGATATCTAATATATACAAGAAACTTGGTAATAAAGTACTATTGGCAGCAGGAGACACATTTAGAGCGGGTGCAAGAGAACAGTTAGAACTTTGGGCTGAAGTTGCCGAAGTAGAATGTGTATCAGGAATTGATGGACAAGATCCGGCTTCAGTAATATTTGAAGCTTCTAAAAAATATACAGAAGATGGATATGATACATTAATTTGTGACACAGCGGGAAGACTTCACAACAAAAAGAATCTAATGGATGAAATAGAAAAAATAAAGAAAACAATAGATAGAAATATTGTGGATGTTGATACAGAAGTGCTGATGGTAATAGACGCTACTACAGGGCAAAATGCTGTAGAGCAAGTTAAAGCTTTTTATGATAAGACAAGTGTAGATGGAATAATACTTACAAAGCTAGATTCAACTGCAAAAGGTGGCGTAGTATTTTCAATAATAAACGAATTAAATATACCAATCAAGTATATTGGTATAGGGGAAAAAATAGACGATATAAAGGAATTTGATGCAAAGGAATTTGTGGACTCTATAATATAAGGAGGAAAAAACGTGAGATTAATATTCATGAGACATGCAGATTGCAAAGGTATTAAAGAGGGAGTAATAAATGGTTGGAGAGACTATCCTTTAACAGCTAAAGGAAAAAAAGAACCGCTTACTGCTGCTAAAGATATACAAATGTTACTAGGTACAGTTAAACTAGACAAGGTATATACTTCATACTTATCTAGAACATATGATACTGCTTGTATTTTTGCTGGCGCTCTAAACTATAAAGGTAAAATAGTAAGGGATTTAAGACTTAACGAACGTCATTATGGTATGTTTCAAGGAATGAAAAGAGACGATGCTAAAGCGTTTCCTGAGTACAACACACTATCTGAGAAAAAGTTGGATTTAGAAAATAAACTTGTTCCGGAAAATGAATTAAGACATTGTGCAACATTAAATGAGTATTCAGAAAAGTTAGGCTTAACAATTAAGAAGTTAGAGAATATTATTCCACGTTCTGAAAGTATTTTAGATGTAGAGAAAAGACTTAACGAATTTCTAGATGAAATACTTGTTCCGGAAAACGAAAAGAAAACAATATTAATAGTAACTCACGCAAATCCAATAAAATTAATTGCTAAGAGACTACAAAACTTAACATATAAAAAGACAGCGGAATTAAGGTTTGCAACATGTGCACAAAAAATATATGATTTAAGATATTCTAAACGTGATGGTTATGAAGTAATAGCAGAATACAATATAAATAAAGATATGGAAGGTTAATGTTATGGGAAGTATTAATGTATTTACAGGACCTATGAAGTGTGGTAAAACAAAAAGGGCTATAGAAGCTGCAACTATACAAAAGATAAGAGGTAAAGATATAAAAGTATTTAAACCCGGAATAGATAATAGGTTTGCAGATGATAAAATAGTAACAAGGTCTGGTAAAGAGTTAGATACATTAAACATATCTTGTATAGAGGATATAGAGAATTATGATGCAGATGTTTATGTAATAGATGAATTCCAATTCTTAGATGGAGATCTAGAAGCAATAAATAGACTCGCTAATAAAGATAAAAGAATATACATATCTGGACTTAATTTAACATCAGATAGAAAACCATTTGGAAGAATGGGCGAAGTAATGTGTATGGCAGATAAAATAGAGCTTATGACTTCAGTATGTGAAGTGTGTAAATCTGAAGAAGCGATATACACATATTACTCTGGACCAAAAGATTCAGATATTCTAGTTGGAGAAGCAGGATATATGCCTGTATGTAGGGAATGTTATGAAAAACTTTCAATGGGTATGATAAATTTATAATAAATAAGAGGTTAAAATATACATTTGACAAAATAATCTCATTGTGTTAATATGTATATATAAAGTAGAAATACATAAAATAATAGGGAACATTCAGTTTTTGCAGGTTGAATGTCTACCTATAAGTAATTAGGTAATGCACTCATTTAGCAGAAATGAGTGTCATTTTTTTATTTCCACAACCAAGTTGGTTAGAAAGAATAATATGATAACAATGTATCTTAAAATTTTCAAAACGAAAATTCTTTTATTCATTATCACCAAACCTCCTTTCTTTAAAGATAGGAGGTAGACACTCAACAACTAAATATTCCCCATGGGCGTATTATATAACACCGTGAGAATGAATGCAAGAAGAAGTGAAAAATATGTTAAAATATGTAAAAGTATAATTGGAATTAAAAATAGTAACAATAAAAGCAACGGATAATCCGTTGCTTTTATTATATCTAATTCATCTTTTCTTTAATTATATCTAATACTTTATCTAGATTTAATTTTGTTTCAGTAGAGAATGGTATCATTTCTTCTTTAGCAAATAATGCTTTAGCCATATCTTTCATATTAGCTTCAATCTTAGTGTTTGAAAGCTTATCTGCTTTGTTTAGTATTATTGTAAAATCTTTTTCTAAAGCTACTAACCAATCATACATAGCTCTATCATCTTTAGATGGAAGATGACGTATGTCTATTAGAGAAAATATGTGTTTAATGTTTTTATTGTTCTCTAAAAAGTAGTTTGTTAGTTTGTTTATATTTTCCTTTTCTTTTTCAGACATAGTAGAGTAGCCGTAACCAGGTAAGTCTACTAAATAGAATTTCTTATCTACTAAGAAAAAGTTTAAGCATTTAGTTTTACCAGGTGTTTGACCAACTTTAGCAGTATTTTTATTGTTTGTAAGGGTATTAATAAACGAAGATTTACCAACATTAGATTTACCTACCATAGCAATGATAGGCAAATCGTCACGTATTAAATCACTTTTATTAAATACAGATTTTACAAATTCTACATTCTTTAAGTATTCCATAAATCTCCTTTAATATTATTTGTTCTTTGGATAAATTTTTTCTTGTCCGCCCATATATGGTCTTAATGCTTCTGGAATAGAAATAGTTCCATCTTCATTGTAGTTGTTTTCTACAAATGCAATAAGTCCACGTGGAGTAGCAAGTACTGTATTGTTTAATGTGTGTAAGAAGTAATTACCATTTTCACCTCTTGCACGAATTCCTAAACGTCTAGCTTGTGCATCTGTTAGGTTAGAGCAAGAACCAACTTCGAAGTATTTTTGTTGTCTTGGTGACCAAGCTTCAATATCACAAGATTTAACTTTAAGATCTGCCAAATCTCCACTACAACATTCCAATGTTCTTACGGGGATGTCTAAGCTTCTAAAGAATTCTACTGTATAACTCCACATTTTGTTGTACCAATCCATAGATTCTTCTGGTAAACACAATACAACCATTTCTTGTTTTTCGAATTGGTGAACTCTGTAAACACCTCTTTCTTCGATACCATGAGCTCCAACTTCTTTTCTAAAACATGGAGAATAAGAAGTAAGGTTTAATGGTAAGTTCTTTTCATCTATTGTTTGGTTTTTGAATTTACCAATCATAGAGTGTTCAGAAGTACCAATTAAGTATAAATCTTCACCTTCGATTTTATACATCATAGCGCCCATTTCTTCAAAGCTCATAACACCAGTTACAACATCAGATTTAATCATAAATGGTGGTATGCAATAATTGAACCCTTTATTTATCATAAAGTCTCTTGCATAAGAAATCATAGCAGAGTGTAGACGTGCCATATCTCCCATAAGATAATAGAAACCATTACCACTTGTTCTAGCAGAAGCTTCTTTATCTAAACCGTTAAAGTAACCAAGTATATCTGCATGATATGGTATTTCATAACTTGGTACTACTGGTTCACCGAATTTTTCTACTTCAACGTTTTCACTGTCGTCTTTACCGATAGGTACAGAGTCATCTATAATATTTGGTATAACCATCATTTTTTCTTTTAATATAGCGGATACTTTAGCCTCTTCTTCTTCGATATGTACAAGTTCTTCGTTAATCTTAACAACTTCAACTTTTCTTAAGCCGGCTTCTTCAACCTTTTTCTCTTTCATTAGCATACCAATAGTTTGGCTAATATTATTTCTTTTAGTTCTTAATTCATCGCCTTGTTGTTTTAAGGAACGTACTTGTTTATCCAGTTCAATTACTTCATCAACTAGAGGTAATTTTTTATCTTGAAATTTCTTTTTAATGTTTTCCCTAACTATGTCGGGATTTTCGCGTACGAATTTAATGTCTAACATAATCTTTCCTCCTTAAAATTCATAGATATATTATATTACAAAAGCAAGTATATTTCAATAAAAAGAACACCTAATATTAAAATTAGGTGCCTTTCATAGTAATACATGTTAAGCGATAGCAAGTGCTACCGGATTACAATGTAATAATATTATATGAAAAAATTAAATTAATATTCAAAATAAAAAACGATAGCCAAATGACTATCGGATTACAATGATAACGCTACTTTTGTAGCGGATTACAATGTTATTAATTTAATTGTAACACATTTTCCAGAAAAGTCAAATGGATAGATAAAATTATTTTAGCTTTGTCATAGAATAATAACTGGTTAATGCAGTATTAATTTTATTCCAGTCATTGGAATTGATTCTTATTAATTTACCTTTTTTTCTATATGGATTTATAAATCTTAATTTACTGATATTTCTAAGTTGCTCAATTAAAACTGTAGAAGAAAGTACTTCTAGATCTATATGGTACCATCTAGTATCTTTCAATCTTTCAGTAGTTAAAGGCAAAACGGTACAAATAGGAGAATTTTTACTTGTTTTTACAACTAACACGGGTCGGATTTTGTTTTGTTCGCTGCCTATATTATTCCCTAAATTACACCAATATATATAATTGTTAGTAATATGAAATTTAGGAAGATTGGTATTAAATTTTAAGGTTGCTTTTTCATTTGTCCATTCAGCAAATTCTTCAGCTTCTGAGTTATCGATAGAGAGTAGTATGTTTTCTGTATCAGAAAGTAAAGAATGTATTTTAGAGTTAGAATTCATAAAATCACCTCGGACAAATATTATAACAAACAAATGTTCTTAAATCAAGAAAAAATATTATTTTTATAATATATTTATTCATTATGTGAAATATTGTCTTAGAATACTGTTTTCGTTGACTTTTTACTAACTAAAGCATATAATTTGAAAATAGTAAGAGGAAGGGTAAAGATGTTTAAATTATTAAAAGTATTAAATAAAAAAGATTTATTTCGTATCTTGTTAATAATAGCCCTTGTAGTATGCCAAGTAAGTCTAGAACTTAGAATGCCAGACTATATGTCTGAAGTTACAGTTCTAGTACAAACAGCTGGCAGCAAGATGGTAGATATATTAACAAATGGTGCGTTTATGCTTGCTTGTGCACTAGGTAGTTTAATGTTTATGGTGTTTACTAAGTACCATACATCTAGTTTAGCAGCAACATTTTCTATGAAGATTAGAAAGAAGTTATTTACTAAAGTATGTAATCTTTCTATAAATGAGGTAAAAGAGTTTTCTACTAGTAGCTTAATCACTAGAACAACAAATGATATTGGTCAAGTACAAATGCTAGTCGGTATAGGCCTTATGCACATGGTAAAGGCACCAATTACAGCATGTTGGGCAATATCTAAAATATTAGGTAAAAGTGTAGAATGGAGTATAGCTACAGCTGTAGCTGTTGCAGTACTTTTAACTGCAATAATAATCCTTATATCCATAGTTGTTCCAAGATTTAAGATAGTACAAAAATTAATAGACAAGGTAAACTCAGTAACAAGAGAAAACTTAAATGGTATAAGAGTTGTTAGAGCGTTTAATGCAGAAGAATACCAACAGGATAAATTTGAAGATGTGAACAATAAATTAACAAATCTACAATTATCTAACCAAAAAGCATTTGCTTTCTTAGATCCAGTTATGACTATGGTAATGCACGGTGTAACTTTATCTATATATTTTATAGGGGCAATATTAATTATGAATTCTCCTATAGCTGGTAAGATAGGTATATTTGGAGATATGGTTGTTTTTGGTACATATGCAACTCAAGTAATAATGTCATTCTTAATGCTTACTGTAACATTTGTAATGTTACCAAGAGCACAAGTTTCTGCAAAACGTATTAATGAAGTGCTAGAAGCAGAGATAACTGTAAAAGATGGTGAAATAGCAGAAAATACAACTAAGGAAAAAGGAACAGTAGAATTTAGAAACGTATGTTTCAAATATCCAGACGCAGACGAATATCTACTTAAGGATATTTCATTCAAAGCAGAAAAAGGAGAAACAGTAGCGTTTATTGGTTCAACTGGTAGTGGGAAGTCTACATTAATTAACCTAATACCAAGATTTTACGATGCAACAGAAGGTGTTGTATTAGTAGATGGGGTAGATGTTAAAAAATACTCACAAGAGTTCCTAAACAACAAAATAGGCTATGTTTCACAAAAAGCAGTAATATTTGATGGCTCAGTAAACTTTAATGTGTCTTATGGGGATGACGGTAAAGGTGAAAAGAAACCTAAGAAGATTAAAGAAGCAATTGAAGTTGCTCAAGCTAAAGATTTCGTAGAAAAGATGGATGAAGGATACGAAACAGAACTAGCTCAAGGTGGAACAAATATTTCTGGTGGACAAAAGCAAAGAATATCTATAGCAAGAGCTATAGCGCGTGATCCAGAAATATACATCTTTGATGATAGCTTCTCAGCATTAGATTACAAGACAGATAGCAATCTTAGAAAAGCACTTAAAGAATACACTAAGGATGCAACAAGCATTATAGTTGCACAAAGAATTGGTACAATAATGAACGCAGATAAGATAATAGTTCTAGATCAAGGCATAATGGTAGGCCAAGGCACACATAAAGAATTATTACAAAACTGTGAAGTATATAAAGAAATAGCACTTTCACAATTATCAGAGGAGGAATTAGCAAATGGATAATAAGAAAACCACAACAACAAGAAGACCTCCTAGAAGATTTGGACCTGGTGGAGGTCCTCCAGGAGCACCTGGTGAAAAAGCAAAAGACTTTAAGTCTGCAGTAAAAAGACTTGCTAAAGAACTTGGCGGCTGGAAAATATTAATGTTAGTAGGCTTAATATTTTCTGTAATAAGTTCTGTAATATTTATATCAGCACCAGATAAATTAGCAGATTTAACAGATGAGATATCTAATGGAATAAAAATAAATAAAGAAAATTTACAAGAGTTAACAACTCATATTCAAGAGTCATTAACAAAATATATTCCAGGAATAACAAGTCAAGCCACAAATATAGGAGATAAACCATTAAATGTAGATAATATACCAGAAGGCGTAATATCTTTAGTGTTTAAACCAGTTGAAATTGATGGTACAGTAATACTTCCAAATGAACAATATGAATTTGTAAGAGCAATGAAGGATGTAGATATAACATCGAATCCAGAAGCAGCTTATAGCAAAATATCAACATTGCCAGAAAGCATACAAAAAATATTAGAACCTAAAATGAATATGGATAATGTTAAATCTATAGTATTTACTATAGCAATGCTTTATTTAGTAAGTGCATTAGCTGGGTTCTTTGAAGCAATATCTATGACTCATCTTGCGAATAACTTTGCAAGAAGTTTAAGAAGTAGAATATCTAAAAAGATAAACAAACTACCACTTAGCTTTTTTGATAAACATCAAACAGGTGATGTGTTATCTATAGTAACAAACGATGTAGATACAATAGCACAATCAATGAATGGTTCTTTATCTACATTAGTATATTCTGTAGTAATGTTTATAGGAACACTTCTTATGATGTTTATAACAAACTGGATATTAGCATTAGTTGCAGTTATAACAACAGCAATAGGCTTTTTACTTATGAGTACAATACTTAAGAAGTCTCAAAAGTATTTCGTTATGCGTCAAGAAGAATTAGGAAAATTAAATGGACATATAGAAGAAATATATTCTGGATTATTAGTTGTAAAAGCATACAATGGCAAGAAACAAGCTGCAGAAACATTTGATGATCTTAATAAGAAGTTATTCAAATGCAATAAAATGAGTCAATTCTTATCTGGACTTATGCAACCAATAATGCACTTTGTTGGTAACTTTGGATACGTTGCAGTATGTATAGTTGGTGCTTTAATGGCAATGAATGGATACATATCTTTTGGTATAATAGTGGCATTCATAAGTTATGTAAGGATGTTTACATCGCCACTTTCACAAATAGCACAAAGCTTAACTTCAATACAAACAACAGCTGCTGCAAGTGAGAGAGTATTTGAATTTTTAGACGAACAAGAAATGGCAGACGAATCAAGCTTTACTAAAAAGCTAGATAAGAATAAAGTTAAAGGTAAAATAGAATTCGAAGATGTAGTATTTAAATACGATGGTAATGATGAACCAACAATAAAAGGATTTACAGCATCAGTAGAACCAGGACAAAAAATAGCGATAGTAGGTCCAACAGGTGCAGGTAAAACAACAATGGTAAATCTACTTATGAAGTTCTATGAAATAGACTCTGGAAAGATAAAAATAGATGGAGTAGATATATCTAAATTAACTAGAGAAAATGTACATGAATTATTTACTATGGTACTTCAAGATACTTGGTTATTTGAAGGAACAGTAAAAGAAAATATAGTATATGATAGAGAAGATGTAGATATAGAAAGAGTAAAGGATGTATGCCGTGAAGTTGGATTACACCACTTTGTAAAAACACTACCAAAGAACTATGATACAGTTTTATCAGATAATGAAAGTATATCTGCAGGTCAAAAACAATTACTTACTATTGCACGTGGTATGATAGAAGATGCACCATTCTTAATACTAGATGAAGCAACTTCCAACGTAGATACAAGAACAGAAGAACTTGTTCAAAAAGCAATGGATAAATTAACAGAAAATAGAACATCATTCATAATTGCACATAGATTGTCTACAATTAAAAATGCAGACTTAATCTTAGTTATGAGAGATGGTAATATTGTAGAGCAAGGAAATCATGAAACATTAATAGAAAAGAATGGTTTCTATGCAGAATTATACAATTCGCAATTTGAACTTTAATATAATAGAGTAATAAAATAGGCATTCAAATAAAAAGAATGCTTATTTTTGTTTACAAAATAAAATTTTTGTAATAAAATAAAAATATAAAGAGGGTGAAGTAAAAGATGTATGCCGTGAAGTTGGATTACATCACTTTGTAAAAACATTACCAAAGAACTATGATACTGTTTTATCAGATAATGAAAGTATATCTGCAGGCCAAAAACAATTACTTACTATTGCACGTGGTATGATAGAAGATGCACCATTCTTAATACTAGATGAAGCAACTTCCAACGTAGATACAA
>JAFXEC010000042.1 GCA_017521005.1 Clostridia bacterium
ATTAGACATTCCAGACATTGCCCCCATAAGAGCCATCATTCCTGCAAGCTCATTTGTAGTGTTCCTAGGCTTTTCATCACCGTTCTTTTCCCTTAAATACGCCTTGTAATGGCTCTTAAAACCATATTCATATTGCGGTGTATCTTTAGCATACAGGGAAAGGAAAAAGTTGATACGTTCCTCGTTAAGCGGAATATCTCTTATAGAGTAACCGTCGTTGATTATTGCTGCCTGCCAGAATTTAGCCTTTCCTCTTCCTTGCATTTCAGCTTCCATTTCAAGAGCTTTTTCACTAAAAGAGCGAATATTTTCTACACTCTCATTAATTAAAGTGATGAGGAAATTGGCAGTAAGAATCTCATCCGGAATATCTTCCATTACCCGAGTACTGTTTCTCAAGCAAAGTGCAAAGTAATACTCCGGCGTTCTGTACTCTTTAGGAGTAATCTCCAGGAATTTGTTCACCCCACCACGTTTTTCTGCAAAGCAACGAGCACCAAGGATATACAAGTCCTGGGTAAGAACCTCAGGCTTTCTTCTGTAAACAGAATAGAACCAATCATCACAGTCGCCACGCCTTTCTGCATAGCGCATATTGATTGCTCTAAACATTGCACATGCCACCATTTCTTCGTCAATGTATTCAAGCGGCATATACTCAAAGTCGTTAAGCTCAAACTCAAGTGAGTAATAGTCTGTTGCCATATGGTCTTTGAAGAACTGCTTATCAAAATCTTCGATATGTGCTTTCACATAATCAACAAGTTCCTCATATGCGCCAGAAAGAGTATGTAAGAAAAACTCTCTTGTACGGAAATTATATGGCACATCACAAAGCTTAAGCTTTGAGTATTCAATGGCGTACACATAATGTCCTGGGGTTATGCCAGAAGGTGTATAACTTACATTATCCCAACAATATATGGGCATATCATCTTTTACACCTTCAGTATAGCCTTGTTTTTCGAACCACTCTCTTAACCGATTGTAAGCTGCTAAGTCTGTTATTTTCATATTTTTCCTCCGATTAATTATTAAAAATTGAATCCAAGTAGGTGCAACTTTGCGTATTCATGAGCTTCTTTATGCATCTTATTATATCCTTTACGATAACATACAATACCTACTGTCACACCACCTATTACAGCTCCTACAAGAGCTGCAACTAAAACAACTGTTAAACTAACTCCAAACATTATTAATCCTCCAGTTAGATAAAAATTTATACTTGTTTTTCTTCAGGAATTACTCTTAAATAGAAGTCTACAAATTCTGTATCAAAAATAATTTCCTCATCTTGGTAAAGCCACTGGCCAACCAAACATTTGGTATAGTCTAAATAGAACTCTCTTCCAGTCCCTTCGCTTTCTGATGTCCATTTAGAACCATGCCTTGCAAAAACATCTGCACCATACAGATTAAAGATCATGCTAGAATCGTAATCGTGATGAAGTTTTCTAAAAACTCTTACAATACAATTTGCATTTGCCGGTGCTGTTCTTTCTACACCTCTAAATCCCGATTCACAGATTTTTGCAAAAACCGTTTCGGCTATTTCATATACGCTTGGTACAATAAAGGTTTCTTCTACCCAACAAGATTTCTCTTTGTTCTTTTTACCTTTCGGAACTAACTTTCTTACAATTGCTTTACCTTTCTTTTCTTCGCTTGCCAACTCATAGACATGTATTTTCCGTAATTTTTCTTTTTGTTCTTTTGAAAGCATTAGCTATCCTCCTAAAATAATTATTTTGTTAAATGATCATGTCACCCATAAAAAAGGATTCATTAAAATTACCGTTATAAGTATACACTAATTTACATAATAAATCAAGTTGTGTCACCTCAAAGAAAAGTTAAATAAAAACACTAACCATTTCTGATTAGTGTTTTATTTGGTGGAGGTGATGGGAATTGAACCCATGTCCGAAAATTTCTATACATACCTGCTTCTCCGAGTGCAGTATCTATTTATTTATTCCCAGATACTTGTAATAGATACAAAACTTATATCTAGTAGCCATTTAGTTACCCATTATTCTAGTGGCAAGAATAACTTTGTTTTCCGTATAATTGATGCCCATATAATCCCTACGGCGAAAACTATATGAACAGGCGCTTATACTAAGCAGCCATTGCTAATCTATTATCAGCGTTTAAATTTAAATTTCGCTTTTTTATAGTGGCCGAAGCGACCATCCACTACTCGCTACCTGTACTTTAAAATAGCCGTCGAAACCAGTACACCCCCATGTACTTTAATATTATACTATATTTTTTTACTTTTGCCAATAGAAAAATAAAAGAGACTTACAAATAGTCTCTCCTATTATATTTATTATACTTATTCTATTACTTCAATATATGATGATTCAGCATATGGTTTTACATTAGTATCATCTGTATTTGTATCTGGAGCCGCATTCATGTTACGATATGCCATTCCCATCCCTAGTACTATAAAACCAATTCCTAGTATTATTACAGCTATTCCCATTAATTTATTTCCACCCATATTTATTCTCCTTTGTTCTTCTTTATTTCAATTACATATTGGTTTGCAACTTCTTCAAATCCAACATCTGCAATTCTTCCAGTTATATTTTTTATTAAATATATTTGAGTTTTATTTAATAAGTATGATTTATCACTACTTAATGAAATATACCAAGCTGTATCGTTTTCACGCATATTTAATAATATTTTGTCTGCATTTTCAGATTTTTCCACTAGTTTATGAACTATCTCACATAATATGAATATTACATCATCGATAGCTCCATATACATATGAATCTGGTTTAAGCGTTATATTTTCTTCAAAAGTTACACATTTGCTTCTCATTTCGTTTGCTGTCATTAATTTTAATGTTTCAACGATATCTCTAACTGTAAGTCCTACTTTTGCACTACCTTCATCTGTTTGATTTATTATTGTTTTACAAATCTTATCTATTCTTTCTATTTGACTCTTGCTATTTAAGTATGCTGCATTTAGCTTACCATAGGCTTCATCACCTGTATCAGATTTTATACTTTCTACAAGCATCTTTGTTGCTTCCATGCTTGCTCCTATAGATAACAATGGTGTTTTTAATTCTTCAGCTATTCCTTTAACAAGTTTACCCATCGCATTTATTCTATATCTAGAAAGTTCAATCAAATTTTGTTGATTAAATATTCTTACTGCCGCCGTTACTTGAAGTAATAATTTCTCTACACCATCAGATTTATCATGATAATTTTGTATATTAAGTCTCTTTAATGTTTCTTCTGGTGGTTGTTGTCCAGCAAATCCCGTTTGTAATATTATTATTACTCTATCATTAAACTCACGTATTTTATTTACTACATCTTCTCCTGTAAGTTCAGGCATATAATAGTCTAACAATATAATATGGAAATTACCATTACTTACTTTGTTTATTGCATCTGATCCACTAGTTGCAATATCTACATTATATCCTTTTGTTTTTAAGAAAAAGGCTGTTACTTGTATGTAATCTAAATCATCGTCTACTAATAATATGTTTACATGTTTTTTTAGTTCTTCATAATTTTCCATATATAGTCCCCCATTATCTTTTATGATTATATTACATATTTTTTCAAAATGGAATAGTTTTAGTAAATAAAAAAAGAATAACAACTTTTATGTTGTTATTCTTCTTTTCTATTTTAATTATTTTACCTTTTTATATATGCTAGCAGCATCGTCTGTATAAATACATTTAAATTCCGCTTTATCATCTAACATTCTAGATGTTAATGAGTTCGAGTGTACCAAATACATATTGAAGTTGTACTTTTCCATTGCCTCTTTATATCCTTCTTGTAACATTTGAATCTTAGCAAAATCTTTTGCAACAGTTACTCCATCATTATACTCTTCGGTATATAAATCTGCTCTTGAGTCTATAAATACCTTAACATCATTTAATATTAAGTATCCACCCCAAATATATTCATTATATAAAATTGTATCTTCGTCTATATTTTCTTTTAATACTTCAACAGCTTTTACAGGTGCTACCGCATCCTCAAGATAATCTAAGTTCCTAGTAGAAAGTATATCTACACCAAGTACTATCATAATCATTATACTTGTTACAACAAAGGCTATTTTATCTACTTTTTCTAGCTCCATTGTTTTTATTATACTTAATATGTATTTAACTATTACCGCGCTGCATATTATAAATAAGCTTGTATATCTATATGCTGTAAAATGCATAAATAATGTTCCAAATATTAAAAGCATATCTTTTAAGTCTACTTTAGCTTTGCTCACCATAAATACAAATAATACAAAGATTATATAAAGTACATGTAACATAGTAATACTATCCCTCATCGAGAATGGTTGGAATTCATCTATATACGTATTTATAAAGTCATTTCCCAAAGTTTTGAAGCAATATACTACTCCGTCTATTCCGTATGGATTAACGAATAATAACAAGATTCCAATTATACCTAAAAGTATTAATTTCTTAAATCTTTTACTATCTGGTTTGGTATTTGTTTTTAACCATAAAAATTTAATATTTAATGCATCTAGTCCATATACTCCTAGAAGTATGAAATAAAATGGTGCTACTCCCATATGGAAGTTTGTAAGTAATAATGGAATTATTCCAAGGCCTATATAATACTTAAGTTTATCTTGTTTTCTACTCTTTTCTAATAATAGTAGCTCAAGTGCAAAGAGCATATAGCTTATCATTTGCGCTCTAACAGAAATAAATAATGTAAGTAAAACCATTTGCATACAAAGCATTGAGTAAGATAGCTTTTTACTACCACATAGTTCCTTATTTAATAAATAAAGTATCCATGCAAGTCCTAACGCCATTAATATTTCTAATATATATAGTCCTGTAAATCCACCAAGCACATATACAAAATATATTACTACATCCGTAAAGAAATGGTGTGCAACATATTTTAATCCATCATGCATTGAAAACGGATCTATCTCCCACGTTCCATCTTTAACAAGTTTTTCGCCTATTTTTATACTCCAAAAAGTATCATTTTGCATAGGCTTTGGACATAATATTATAATACCTATTACAATCGCAATCGCAAATAATATAGGAGCTATGTTTTTCTTTATATTAACTTTTCCCATATTACACCTACTTGTCTAAATTATATTTATCTCTAATAATATATTCTGGTCTCTTTCTTGCCTCATCATATATTCTAGAAATATATTCTGCAAGAATCCATATAGCTATAAATAACATGCCAAACATAAATGTCATCGTAACCATTATTGATGTCCAACCTGGCATTAACGTATTTAGGTCAAATATATATGAACATAATGCATATACTAGAATCGCAAAAGATAATATTATATTAAATATTCCTAGTCCTGCAATTATCTTAAGTGGTTTAGTTGAAAAGCTTATCATACCATCTAATGCTAATTTAAGCATCTTTTTAAGTGGATATTTAGTCTTTCCTGCCGCTCTTTGTTTTCTATCATATTCATATGGTATTTGCTTAAATCCTACCCAGCTTCCTAATCCTCTTAAGAATTTATTATGTTCTGGCATAGCACATATTACATCTACCACTTTTCTATCTATTAATCTAAAGTCTCCAGTATCTAATGGAATATATACATCAGATAATTTATTAAGTAGTCTATAGAAAGCTTTAGCTGTCATTAGCTTAAATTTACTTTCTCCTTCTCTAGTTTTTCTAACTGCGTATACAACATCATTTCCTTCTTTCCAAAGGTTTACCATGTCGCCTATTGTCTCTGGTGGATCTTGTAAATCTACATCTATGATTACTACTGCATCACCTGTGCTGTTTCTCATACCAGCAGTAACTGCAGCTTGGTGTCCAAAGTTTCTAGAGAACGAAACAACTTTAACATTCTCATCCTTATTTGCTAAATCTACTAGTATATCCAAAGTATCATCTTTACTTCCGTCATTTACAAATATCATCTCATAATCATAATCTGTAAATCCCTTCAATACTTTTGACATTCTATCATAAAATTGACTCACTACCTCTTCCTCATTATAGCAAGGTGCTATTACCGATATTTTTTGCTTCATTTATATACCCCCTATTAAATAATAAAGCTTGGCTTTACATACGGCTATTATATCATAACCATATGTATATGTCCAAGCTTTATAAATATTTTATATATTATTGTAATTAGATATCAAATCTATTTCCGAAGTAAGTTTCAAGTTCATCTATTTTTACTCTTACTTGTTCCATAGTATCTCTATCTCTTACTGTTACTGTACCATCTTCTAATGTATCAAAATCTACTGTAATACAATATGGAGTACCAATTTCATCTTGTCTTCTATATCTCTTACCAATACTTCCTGATTCATCATAATCGCACATATATTTCATTCTTAACATATCATATACTTCATTAGCTTTTTCAGATAATTTCTTAGATAAAGGAAGAACTGCTACTTTAATAGGAGCTATTCTTGGACTTAAGTGTAATACTACTCTTTCGTCACCTTCACCCAACTTTTGAACTTCATAAGCTTCACACATAACTGCTAGAACCGTTCTATCTAGACCATATGTAGATTCGATGATGTATGGAATATATCTTTCATTAGTTTCAAGATCAATATATTCTTGTCTTGTACCACTATATTCTTGGTGTCTTGTTAAGTCATAATTTGTTCTGTTGTGAGTACCATTTATTTCACCCCAACCAAATGGGAATAAATACTCTATATCACACGCAGCTTTAGCATAGAATGCTAATTTTTCGTGATCATGGTATCTTAATTTATCCTCTGGTAAACCTAAATCCATGAAATATTTTTTACCATATTCTTTGAAGTATGCATATAATTCTTCATCTTGACCTTCTTTACAGAAAGTTTGGAATTCCATTTGTTCGAATTCTATTGTTCTAAATGTAAAGTTACCTGGTGTTATTTCATTTCTAAATGCTTTACCAATTTGACCAATACTAAATGGTAGTTTAGCTCTCATTGTTCTTTGTACATTTAAGAAGTTAACATACTCACCTTGAGCATTTTCTGGTCTTAAATATATTGTCATTTGGTTGTCTGCAGTAACACCTCTTTGTGTTGCAAACATTAAGTTGAATTCTCTAATACCTGTAAAGTTTGAGCTACCACATTTAGGACATGGAACTTTATGCTCAGTAATGTATTCTACCATTTGTTCCTTAGTCATACCATCTGCATGAGCATTTTCATCAAAATCATTTATTAGATTATCTGCTCTAAGTCTCATTTTACATTCTTTACAGTCTAGAAGTGGATCTGAGAAACTTGCTACGTGACCACTTGCTTCCCATACTCTTGGATGCATTAATATATCTGCATCAACTTCAAAGCTGTTTTTTCTTTCTTGGATAAATCTTTTTCTCCAAGTATCTTTAATATTGTTTTTTAGTCTTGTACCTAAAGGGCCATAATCCCAAGTATTTGCAAGACCACCATATATTTCTGAACCAGGATATATAAATCCTCTATTTTTGCATAATGCAACTATATCTTTAATTGTAAATTCACTCATTTTATTTTCCTCTTTTCTTTTCAATATTTTCTAACCTTTTGGCTTTAACCTTTTGTTCATCAATATTTAAAGAATTGTCTAATGTTGGAACAAAATCATAACCATAGTCTTCTGATTTTGTTCTATTTGTTTCCAACTTACTGTTTTCTAGATTTTTATTATCTTTTTCCACAACTGTATTTGTTTTAACAGTTTTTATTTTCTTCTTATCCACATAATCACCTAGTGTAATTATGTGTAATTAACTATTCTTCTACAACAAAAGGCTCTTCTTTTAATTCATCTTTTCCAACTAGTACATTTATTTTCTTTTCTGCCATGTCTAGTTTGCTTTCACATTCTTTAGAAAGCTTAATGCCTGCTTCAAATTTAGCTATTGCATCATCAAGGCTTAAATCACCTTTTTCAAGTTCTAATACTACTTGTTCTAATTCTTTTATGCTTTGTTCAAAAGTCTTTTCCATATTTCCTCCTTAAGCCTCTACGCTTTCTACTCTTGTTTTAATTTTTCCATCCATTACTTTAACTATTAGGCTTTCACCGTAGGTTAACATCTCCAGTTTTATTTACCAACTTGCCACTCTCATTTGTAGCAACTGAGTATCCTCTAGCCATTGTTTTTAGTGGACTTAATGAATCTAATAATGCCACTTGTTTTTCAAAAGCTGTTCTACATTTAGTTTGAGCTTTAATTACTCCTGCTTCTAAATGTTTAACATAGTTATCTGTCATCATTCTATATTTTGCAATAATATCCATAGGACGTTTTTCAAGTCTTCCCTTTGTTAGAGCTGTTAAATATTGTTTGTATCTTGCATGTTTATTTAACACTGCTGTTCTCATACGGATATTTAACGAATCTAGTTTAGACTTAATTTCTGCTTCTGACGGATATACAAGCTCTGCTGCCGCACTTGGTGTTGGAGCTCTTAAATCTGAAACAAAATCACAAATAGTGAAGTCTGTTTCATGCCCTACTGCAGATACTATTGGTATTCTTGATGCAAATATTGCTCTTGCTAAGTTTTCA
>JAFXEC010000043.1 GCA_017521005.1 Clostridia bacterium
GTTTAATATTAATTTAGTTAGGCTTTTTTCTTTATCTCTAATTACAAGCCATAACAATAATATTCCCACACCTACTGGTAATGAAAATGTATCTGTGTAATATATAGCCGAATAAAGAATTAACGGACTTGTTAATACACATAATATTATGTGCATAAGCGCATTCTTTCTTCCAAACATTTTATTTGCAGCATAGTATGATAATATAACTGCAAGAGATACACACATTGCATTAAACATTGTTATTACTGTTACATTATCCGTAATACCTACCGCATTAGATAGTACTAAAATTGCTATTTCTATTAATACTTGCATTGTATTGTTTGGAAATGTTGCTAAATACACTGCTTCTTTTATACTTCCGACGTTTAGATATCTTTCAGCTATATTAAATACATTCCCCATATCCCACGTTGCTTTTACTTTAAAATACAGTCCGCTAAATACTGCAAGAAATATGAATATTACAAAAAACAAATATTCTATATATTTTATTTTTTCTATCCACGGTAACACTTTTTTATATAATAATATTATAAAAGCAAGATATACTATAACGCATATTATTAATATTACTTGATTAAAACTAAATATTACATTGCTGTTATATATAAGTCCTGTACTAACTATTAATGTTAATGCAGAAACTAGTATATATGCAATTATATACATAAATATATTACCTATCTTATCTTTCATATATCTATATTCTTCTCCCTTTTACTTTTTATTTTTTTACATATGTTTTTGGTTATTACAACACTTAACGAAAATATTGTTATTAATAGTAATCTATATGTAAATCCGGCATGTATATAGCTATGATTTTTAACTAAAAAATACCATACAAATGGTGATAAAGATATAAATATATATTGATAAATGCTTTTATCTATTTTAGTTTTAACTACACACAATTTATATATAAATGATGCTGTTAATGCGCCTATACAAATAACTAGCGGAAGTTCTATACAATAAATATTAGTAATAATAATTTTTATTATACTAGCTGTCACCTCTTTATTACTTACTGTATATAGCAATACTTTATCTATTGCATCCTTTATTGCACCGACTCCGTAAAAAGCATCCATTAAAACCCATTTAGATAACCAAGCGAATGAATAACCAGTTCCCCATGCTAACAATATATTAATGCTTCCTTTTAATGTATTCTTTTCTTTATTCTTGGTATATATCCAAAATATCATTGGTATACCTAATGTTAAAATAGGAGTTGTAAACAAGTCAAAGAAAGATGTTAACATTCCTATTACCAAAAATAGCATTACACCATCTGTTTTCTTATCTTTTCTTCCAACAATATATATTGACGATAAAAGAGTTATAACAAAAACCGCTACATATTGCATAGATAAACCTATCGCCCAAAAATTCGATGCTAGAAGCATTAATATTGTCGCTAATGCTAATGTTTTATCTACTTTTTTATATGTAAAAAATACAAGTAATATGGCAAGCAAAGTTATAACTAGAACTAATATTACCCTTATCTCAGAGTAATTAAAAAACACTAATAATGGTCTTAAAAATATCATATAGCCATGCCAATACCTAAAATACTCGTAATAACTTGTATTAGTTTCAGATATGTTTGCCTCTAAATTGTTTATAGGGACATCCGGAACATCTATGCTATTTAATGTTAAATTAGCATTTGTTCTATATCCACGTCGCATAAACATTGTAGATTCTATTAGATTATTAGTATCCATAGAATATGCAGTATCCAACATTATTGCATCTGTATAATTATCTAATAAAAGTCTATACGCCCATTTTGCAGGCGGACAGTGTCCTTCTATTTTAAGAACTTCTAATGATTCTTTAACATTGTCCTTTATATACTTTTTAGGAATTGTATTAACCGTTATTAAAGTAAGTATTAATACTAAGAAAATAATTAGCACCATACTACCCTTTTTTATAAAATTTCTCATTTTATTTTTCCTCATTTATTTAATCTTTGGAATAACAGCCGAATAATATTTAAATGTTGTTATATCAAATTTAGTTTTATCGAATCTATCTAATTCAGAATTATGAACTATATAATTTGCTGTATAATCTATTTCTTTTGGCAAATAAAATTTGTAATTACCAAAACTTTCTGCTATATCAAATTCATAGTCTATATCATAAAACTTAACTGTATTCATATATTCTTTAGCATCGTACTTTGTATAAAACATTACTAACATATAATTGCCATTAACTTTTGGTGTAACAAATGTGGTTTTATCTCCACCTTTTTCTTTTTCATATAAAACAGCTTTATCAAAAGACTCGAAATAATATGATTCTGCATCAGCGTTGAAATCTGTCACATAGTATCGTATAAAACATCCAAAAGTTATTATAAACATTACTATTACAACCGTAAGTAATTTACTACTTCTTTCACCAATCCATTCGATCGTTTTTAATATAAAGAATAATATTGGTATATATATAATATGTATTCTATTTATATTAACACCTATCATTAAGGTAAATATTGTCGCCGCTACAAATATACACATAACTATATACTCATAATTAAACTCTTTATTTTTGCATTTAATAGTCGTAATAACTATTCCTATCACAGATAGTATCATTGCAAACATATAATATATTCCATACTCATATATCGAGTTGCTCATTACATCATCTGCTTTTAACAATATAACCAACTCCAAATAATCTATTATACTTTCAAACCAAACTCCTATTCCGCCTCTTGAAAAATTAAATGCGGATTCTGATCTTAAAGTAGATAATTTAGGAATTGAAAAATATTTAGTTGTTATTTCTTCTAAATCTAAGAAGTTTATAATCCAGAATGTTCCTAAAGGAATAGCAATTAGTACAAATACTATTCCACTTATTATTAGTTGTTTTACTGTTATTTTCTTCTTCACTAATAAATATACAATACTAAACAGCAAGAATAATGGTACTATTATATACGCTGATGCATATGCATATAACGAAACGGAATACATTCCTGCAGACACTGCATATAACCATGTGCTTTTTTTATCTATTGCATAAATTAATAATGTTGTGGCAATTAAGAATAACGATGGCAATGGATTTGCATCAAGTCCCCATCTAGATAACATTATATTCCATGGAGATATCGCTAGCACAAACATACCTATTAGCGCATACTTTGTTTTAAACATTTTGCTTAGCATAAAATACGCACAAGCTAACGCTATAACAGAAAGTATTGCGTTTCCTAGTCTAAAAGCAAAGACCGTTGGCCCTAATAGTTTCATAAATATCATAGAAAAATACATGTAGAATGGGCCATGTCCACCTCCCCACGCTACTGGGTATACTGGATATACATAACCGTTTCTATCATATCCATTTTCTAATAAAGAATAGGCATCATATGCTATTGATGCCTCATCTTGATTAAGTCCCGCTGGTAATTTATCTAATCCAATTAATCTTACACATGCCCCTAGTAATAGTATAAATATGAATATTGCCCACTTATGTTTTACTTCTTCATACTTTTTAGTCTCTTTAGGCGTCTTATCTATAGCCTTATATATCACAAACACCATAAGAAGAATTGTTAAAAAATTAATTGCTATTATCATTCTTTACCTCTTTCTTTTCGTGGTATTCTTTTTCTGTATTTACATTCCAAATATTATCTCTAGTTTCTATTCCAGACTTAATATTCTTCGCTGCTTCCATACCAGTCACCATTGAGTGATCCATATTGTTGTATCTATGTTGTCCGTTTCTTCCTATGCAGTATAGATTACTAAATGTATTTAGATATGAAATAAGTTCATCCATATTTTCATATGTATCAAAATATGCAGGATATGCTTTTTTTACTTTTTCTAAATGTGAATCTAACACATCCTCTTTATTTACTATTTTCATCTTAACAAGTTCATTTATAGCAAAATCTGCAAACTCTTTTTCAGGCATATTCCAGTATTCATCACCTTCGTTACAGAAATACTCAAGTCCCATCCATACTGTATCTTCTGGTTTTTCTACCATATATGGGGACCAGTTATTAAACACTTGTATTCTACCGATTTTAACGCCTGGTTCTTGTACATAAATCCAACAATCTGGAACTATGTTTCCAAGAGTTTTTATCTTAGTTTTATTCTTTAAATTTATTCTCTTAACTAATAATCCTAAAGTCATAAAATCTCTATATGGTAATCCTGTTGCAATTTTTAGCATTTCTTCAGGAACTGTATCGCCCTTCATACCGCTAACCAAATCCTTTATTGGCATTGAAGAAATAAATATGTCACCTGTTAATGTTTCTACATTTCCATTGTGTTCTAAATCTACAGAAACAATTTTTCCGTTAGCTGTATTTATGTTCTTAACAGAACATTCCATCCTAATTTTTCCGCCTTTTTCTATTACTCTTGCAGCTAATGTTTCCCAAAGTTGTCCTGGACCATATTTAGGATACCAGAATTCTTCTATTAAAGATGTCTCTGTATTTCCTTTTTTCTTTCTATTAAATAACTTATTAAACATATCTTTTAATACTTCTTTTATAGAAAGACCTTTTACTCTTTGTGCTCCCCAATCTGCCGAAATTTTAGAAGGATGTCTTCCCCATAATTTTTCAGTATATTTTTCAAAGAACATACTATATAGTTTTTTACCGAATCTATTTATATAGAAGTTTTCTAAAGATGTTTCTTCTTTTTTTACTATCATAGATTTAAGATAACTAAATCCCGCAGCTATAGTTCTAAAAAGTCCCATGTTAGTAAAAGTTTTTACCTTTAGAGATATTGGATAATCAAAAAACTTTTTAAGATAGTATATTCTAGAAACTCTATTTCTAACAAGCATAACCTCATCTGTTTTCTCGGGATTTGGCCCACCTTTTTCTAAAGTTTTTTCTCTTCCTAATATTTTATCGTCTATAGATGGATCTCCTTGAATAGGCATAAGTTCGCTCCAGAACTTCATTACATTTTCGTCCTTAGAGAAAAATCTATGTCCACCTATATCCATTCTATTTCCGTTATATCTTACTGTTTTAGAAATACCACCAACTTGTGTGTTCTCTTCAAGTATTATTACTTCATATTCATCTTTATTATCTTTAAGTAGTTCATATGCAGCTGTAAGTCCAGCTGGGCCTGCGCCTATTATTATTACTTTTTTCATATATTATTACCCCTTGTAATGTGTATTATATCAGCTCATAAATATGTTGTCAATTAAAGCGACTAGCTAGTATCTAGTCGCTTTAATCATACTTATTTAATTACGAATAGGACGCCATTCTCCACATTTGTAGCTGTTATATCATAGCCAAATATATTTACCGTTTTCTTAACAATTGATAGTCCTAACCCTGATTGTCCTTTTTCTCCTTTAACATATGGTAAAAATATTGTATCTAGTACTTTTTCTTTTATTCTTTCACCATCATTAAAGAATGTAATTTCTCCTTTAGCTATTTTTACCGTTATATTTGTTTTTGCATAACGTATAAAATTACCTAATATATTATCTACAACAGATTCCCATAAATCCTCTGTTCCAACAAATAGTTTTTCCTTCTCTTTCAACTCATCATCTATATCTAAAACATATTCTATATCTGAACGTATTAACTTGTGTTTTTCTATACTTTCTATTATTACTTTAGTTATATCTGCTTTACTATTTTTATATTTTTCACTATCTTTCATATAATCTATTTTATTTATTTGAAGAATTGTTTTTACTTGATTAGATAATATGTTTGTTTCTTCTTCTATTATTTTTAATGCCTCATCTTTTTCTATAACTCCATCATTTACGCCTTCTACATAGCTTTGTATTACTGATATTGGGGTTTTTAACTCGTGCGATAAATTTTGAAACATCATATTCTTATATTCATCTTTTTGTTTTAACTTAAGCTTAACCTGTTCTATTGTACTATTTAATTCATTTAGTTCATCATCAACAACAAATTCACGGCCCTCTACAACATCGTTAGTTATTATAGCTTTTGTCTTCTTTTCAAGTTTTTTTATCTTAGACAATACATATTGTGACCAAAGTACAAGAAGTATAATAGTTGTTGCGATTGTAATAAGAAGTGTTGGTAGAATAATACCTAATAACTTATCTTCTTGCTCTGTTAAATAGCTATCTGGCATTATTATTAAGTTCTTTGAAACCTTTCTTTCACCCCATAAATAATAATATGTAGTTCCGTTGTTTTCAAATTTACCTTTAGTCTCTGTTGCTTTATTTACAATTTCTCTAGCCGTCATTCCTGGCACTTTTACCGATAAATTATCTGACGAATACAAAGCGCCGCTTTTCATCTGTATTACAAATGCAATATCTTCTCCCATTTTATTTGTTCCAGGTTCAATATATTTTGCTGGTTGCTCTAAATGCTCATAAATATTCATCTCATAATATGGCTTAAGGATACTTGGAAGTATTATTCCCATAGTAACAAGGCATATTAAAAGTGCAACTAGTGTTACTAACACTAGTTGTTTTGATAATTTCATATTTTCTATTTTTTTAATTTTCATACTCATATTACGATAACCTATACCCATATCCATAAATTGTGTTAATGTTTAACTTTGGCATTTTACCTCTAAGTCTACGAATTAAATCATCTACTACTCTATCGCTACCAAAATATTCTGTTCCCCAAACATTGTTTAATATTTCATCTCTTGAAAAAGACTTGTTCATATTCTCTAAGAACATCATAAGCAGATCAAATTCTAAAGCAGTTAGCTTAATTTCCTCTTTTCCTTCGCTTACAGTCCTTTTATCCTTGTTGATTAAATATTCCTCATAAACGACTTTTGAAGCGTCTGTTTTATATACTCTTTTTATTATATTTGCAATTCTTAACATTAATTCTTTTGGTGAATAAGGTTTTGTAATATAGTCATCACTTCCCATTTCAAGACCAATTATTTTATCTAATTCTTGATCACGTGCTGATGTAAATATAACTGGAACAAGGGAATCTTTTTCCCTTATTCTTTTAATTATATCATATCCGCTTATTTCATCACCAAGCATTATATCCAAAATCCAAAGGTGAACTTTTTCATTTACTTCAAGCGCCTCTTTTCCGTTAAAGCATTGAATTACAGTATATCCTTCTTTTTCTAGATATGTTTTTACTAAATTGTTTAAGTTTTTTTCATCTTCAACTAAACAAATATTATACATTAATTATCACCCATCTTTATTCTGCTAAAGCAAGTGTAACAGTAACTGTCTTATATTCACCATCTCTATATAGTTTAACAGTTAATTTATCTCCTACTTTTTTCTTGTTCTTTATTACATTTATTTCTGCAACTGATGCCACTTTTGTTCCATCTACTTCTGTTATTACATCACCTTGACGTATTCCTGCTTTTTCTGCAGCAGATTTAATATCTACAGTTTGAACATATACACCTGGAACTAGGTTATATCTTTTTGCGTCATATTCATCTATTTCTACTCCGCCAATACCAATATACGGTCTAGCTATTTTTTTGTTAGTTATTAATTCTTCAACTATTGGTAAAACTTCGTTAATTGGAATAGAGAAGCCCATACCTTCTACACCAGTAGCTGCTATTTTAGCAGTGTTTATTCCAATAACTTTTCCACTAGAAGATACAAGTGGTCCACCACTATTTCCAGAGTTTATAGCTGCATCTGTTTGTATAAGATTATATGTTGTTCCTTCAGCTGTCATAGTTCTATTTACTGCTGAAATATATCCAACTGTAACTGAACCCGCAAATTCTTGACCTAAAGGATTTCCAATAGCAACTGCAAGTTCTCCAACCTCTACTCCATCACTATCTCCAAATTCTGCAGCTGTTAATTTGCCAGCTTCAACTTTTACTACAGCAATATCTGTAACAGCATCTCCACCTACAACTGTTGCTTCTAAACTATCTCCTGTTGAAAGTAATACCTCTACTTTTGCTTTAGAACTTTTTATAGCTTCTTCTACAACATGATAGTTTGTTATTATATATCCCTCTTTAGAATATACAATACCAGAACCTTCACCTTCAGCTTCTGTTTCACCAAAGAATGTTTGTGCTTGGTATGTAGTCTTTATCCCAACAACAGATGGTCCTACTTGTTTAGAAATAGCAACAACTGGGTTTTCTACAGTAGCAAAATTATATGATGTAACTATAGAGTTTGTTGTTCCACCTTGTGCACTTGCATTATTTTCTACTTTATCTATACCTTTTGCATCTAATACTAACGATGTTGAAATTATTCCACCAATAACACCACCTGCTAATCCTAAGAATAACGCTCCAATTTGTTTACCACCATTAGCACCTTTCTTTTCTACAAAATACTTCATCTCTACTTTTGGTTTTTCTTCCTTTTCTTTTGCTTCTTTGTTTTCGCCTTCAAAAACTATTTTCATTTTATCCTCCTGTTTTTACATATATTATACAATATATTTATCACATAATTAACAAAAACGAATGTTAAATTATGTGATTTTGTTTTCTATATTATATACCCCTGTCTTTAATATTACAAGAAAAAAGATAATACAAAAATGTATTACCTTTTATTAATTATTGTGTTGTTAAATTTAATGTTGTTTCAGCTTTGTTACCATTTGCATCAACCAATATAATATTTGCGTTATATTGTGTTGCCGATACAAGATCTGTAAATGTATACGAATTACTTGTACCAGTTGTTAATACTACTTGCTTCTTAAAAGAATACGCTTCAACTGGCGCTGTTGTCTTCTTTATATAATATTCCACCACTACTGGATAATCTGTTTCTTCTAATTTACTAAAAGTTAAATTTACTGTTGCAGTAGTAGTTGTATATGCCATAGATGAACTAGCAATTCTTGGAGCTACAAAGTCTGTAGAAACAAACACATCATCTTCAGTGACTATAATGTTATACACTGTTGTATCTATATTATTTTTAGTTATAGCATTATTTACTGCATTTTCTAAATCTTCTAATGTTACTAGCGCTTTAGAATTAGCATTGTTCCATGCTATTTTAACTATTTCTCTCACTTGTTCTAAATTGTTTGCTTTAGTATTATTTTTTGCTCTATTTATTATATCTGTATCTTCCAAAAATGTTATTGCTGTAGCTGCTAATATTGCCATTACAAGAATTGTTATACTTAATATAATCATATTCACGCCACGTTTTTTGTTCATATTACACCTCTAAATTATATAAATATATATCGCATTTACTACTTATGTGTTGTTACAGATGCTTCGGCTATATTAGAATATATAATTCCTTCTACTCCATTATATACATATTTTGCATATCCTCTTACACAAATAACTGTATCTTTATTACTTCCAGTAATACCTGTAATAGCCATTACCCACTCATATCCATCATCATGTTCGGTATATTTTGCTGCGCTATTGACA
>JAFXEC010000044.1 GCA_017521005.1 Clostridia bacterium
ATAATCTAGGCAAGATAACACTAGATGAATATGTAACAGAATTAACTAACAAAGGAATAATAGAAGGCACAGTAACAGATAATGCAGATGGAAGTAAAACATTTACTACTAGCGCGGGAGCTGAAGTGACTATAAAACAAGATGGGCCTAGAAACATTTTAATAGAAATAGCTGGATATACGGATAGTAATAATTCTAATTAGGAATAATATAATTATTAAACAAAACCCCTAAGGTTTAATCCTTAGGGGAATATTTTTTATTCTTGTTTGTCATCACCAGTATCAATTACAATATCAAAATCGTTTGTATTATTAAAATCAAATGATTGTACAGCTGGTTGATCGTCTGTATCAACTATTGGTTCTACAAGATTATCGTTTTCTTTTATTGCGTTAGATGAGAAACTATTTGTAGTAACTGAGTTTGCATCACTAAATATGGTGTCATCATCTTCATCTAAAATACTTGATGCTGCATTTGATGTAAGTGGTTTGTTTATCATAAACTTTTCAAAGTTGTACATATAAGCAG
Source organism: Clostridia bacterium (assembly GCA_017521005.1). Lineage (GTDB taxonomy): Bacteria > Bacillota > Clostridia > TANB77 > CAG-465 > UMGS1649. The sequence goes on from JAFXEC010000044.1 coordinate 535, forward strand.
GATGTTTTTGTTTGTATTTATCTTCAAGGAAATCAACTTTACCTTCACCGAAAATACTGTTTCCATTATCAAGTTTAGTTTTGTAGTAAATTGCACCGAATTTATGTTCTGCAATTTTATGAACTTTGAATCTCTCTTTATCTTTAAGAGATACAGATTTCTTAGCTTTGAAGTTATCTGTTGGGTCGAAACTAGAAGACATATCTACTTTCTTAGTCATACCGAAAGCTTTATTCCAGTATTCACTATCTTCAGGTACTGTATCACCAAATACGATTTGAGTTTTTGTATTGGCAAGTACAACTTGTCTATAATATTCGAAACCTTTATTCTTTTCAAGTTGTGATAAGTTTTGTATTGCTATTGTAGCGCCACATCTATATTTTCTAAATAGTGTGAACATTACTTCTGTATCTTTATTGATGTATTCTGGGAATTCATCAATGTATAAGAAGTGAGGTATACGAGAATCTTCTGAACCAGGTCTTCTTAGTACTGCGTCTTGGAATTGTAGTATGAAGAACATACCAAATGCTTTAGAAGCAATCATACCAAGCTCACCTTTTCTAGAACATGCTGTAATAACTTTACCTTCTCTTAAAGCAGCGTCAAAGTCTATTACGTTTGTTCTACCACAAAGAGCTCTCTTAATACCAGGATGTCTTAATAAGTTGTTTAATTGAGTTATGGCACCGTACAAGTATCTTTCGGTATCTTTTCTACCACTACCTCTTGTACCAGGTATTTCAAAACCATTTATATTTAATGTTGGTTTATAGAAGTTCTTTTCAAAGTATGCAATAAGTAGTTTGTACTTTTCTGCAAGCTCTGGAATTTTCTTCATATCTTCTGTCATTTCTTCAACTTTATCAAAGTTGTAAAGCATATCTAACACATCTTCAAGTGATGGTAATGCACCGTTGTTAAGTCTTGGATACATTTCTTTAAGAAGTATAGATAAGTTTTGGAATGCGTCTGAAGTTAAGTTAGCAAAGAATGCTTCTTCTTTAGCGCCTTCACTTTGTTGCATTGATTTTAATACGTCTGCTATTATTGATGCAACCTTAGCTGGATCTTCAATAGCAAATGGGTTCATACTTAATGTATGTTCTGGATCTGCTGGGTCTATAGTTAATACATCGATGTCGAAGTTCTTAGCAACATTTGTAAAGTTTGTTACGTATGAGCCGTCGTTTTCAACAACTGTAACACCAACACCACGATATACAACTTCACCAGTTTCACTGTTCTTATATAATATTACATCTTTTAATTCTGAGTAGAATTCTTTTTCTCTGCCCTTTTTAGGTTGTAAGTAATTTAAACTAAAGTTTAGATTTATATATTCGTTAGAGAAAGGACCTTCTATATATGCAATACCTTTCTTTAATAATTCATAACCTAATTTTTTAGAATACTCACGTAAGAAGTATTTCTTTTCAAGGTCTCTAGCACTCATTGGTAATAATACCATTGCAGTTTTACCAGTACCAGTAGCTCCTTGTACAAGTGTAGATTCCATTCTTTTCTTTTCTGGAACTACAATTGGTTTTAATGTTTCAGGATCTTTACATATAATATTTTCACAAGTGAATATTCCGTTGTTAGATTTTGGCTTTTTAACACCTAAACCACCAAATGCTATAATACCTTTAGTAATATCATCATCTCTTAATACTAGTAAAGCATAATCTACTAAAGAGAATATAGATATAAATGGTATACAGAAACAGAATGTCTTAATTGCTGGCCCAAATAGTTCTGGATAATCACTAATTAATATATTGTAATTAGGAAGTTTTTCTAATAGCATCCAAACTACTTTGTTTATGTTTGTTATTATTAATGAGTTTGTTATAGCACCAAGTATACCAACACCAATTATAAACCATTTAATTCTTGCGTCTTTGCCAGATATTAATTTAGAGTTTACTCCATATGAATACCAAAATACAGGACATACTAATGCGATAGCATAAAGTATTGGGTCTGGATAAAATGGTAGTCTTCCTTCTGGAACTACAAATAATGTAAATACTTGTACTATTATAAATGCAACGACTATCATGGTAAAGAAACCAAATATCGATGCGATAAATTTGTTTTGATCTTTTATTTTAAGTTTACTAAGAATGTTATATAACAAAAAATATCACCACTTTCATTTTAATCTTGTAAATAAACTTTTTCTGCTATATAATATACTACAGATTGAGTAAAAATTCAAGTGAAAGTGTGTAAATATGACAGAAATGAGGTAAATTTATGAAGTGTATTATTGGTTTAGGTAATATCGGCAAAGAATATGAGTATACTAGACATAATATGGGATTTGTGATGGTAGATAGACTAGCTGAAAAATATAATATAAAAACAGATAAGAAAATGAAGAAATATATCTATGGCGAAGGTAATATAAATGGTGAAAAAGTATGCCTTGTAAAACCAACTACGTATATGAACTTAAGTGGTGAAGCTATAGTAGAACTTATGAATTGGTACAAAATAGATAAAGAAGATATAGTAGTAATATATGATGATATAGATATTCCATTTGGAGAGGTAAGATACAGATTAAATGGAAGTGCAGGAACTCATAATGGAATGAGAAATATTATAGCCATGATTAAAACAGAAGACTTTGCAAGAATAAGAGTTGGTATTGAAAATAGAAATGGAGTACCAATTCCACTTGTAGATTACGTTCTTCAAAGAATGAATAAAGATGAAATAAGCAAAATCGATGACGCTATATATAATATAGTAGAAGAAAATGTAAACAAGTTCTTGACAAAATAAAGACTTCGTGTTAAAATATGAGGGTATTTAGTATGAATTGGGTTAAAAAGAGCGTTAAGGCCACCTACATTCAGCTATAGCAAGCAAGAATTGGAGGAAAAGAAATGTACGCAATAATTGAAGCATGTGGAAAACAATACAAAGTTTCTGAAGGAGACATTGTTTTCATGGAAAGACTTGATGCAGAAGAAGGTAAAACAGTTACTTTTGATCAAGTACTACTAGTTTCTGATGATGCTAAAACAGAAGTTGGTGCACCAACTGTTAAAAATGCTAAAGTAACAGCAACTGTTATAGGTCATGGAAAAGGTAAAAAAGTAAGAGTGTTCAAATACAAAGCTAAGAAGAATGAAAGAAAAGTAAGAGGACACAGATGGTGCTACACTAAAGTTCAAATTGAAAAGATAGCAACTAAGGCACCAGCAAAAAAAGCTGAAGCTAAAGAAACAGTAGAAGCTTAATTAATTTAGAATTGATGTAAAGGAAGAGGAGTTGAGATAAATGGCACATAAAAAAGGTGGTGGATCTACTAAGAACGGTAGAGACAGTATAGGTAAAAGACTTGGTGCTAAAAGAGCAGATGGACAATTTGTTGAAGCAGGAAACATTTTAGTAAGACAAAGAGGAACTAAAATACATCCAGGAACAAATGTTGGAATCGGTAAAGACGATACATTATTTGCTAAAGAAAGCGGAATACTAAAATTTGAAAGATTAGGTAGAGCTAAAACAAAAGCAAGTGTTTACAAAGAAAATTAATTATAAAAAGTGCCTTAAATATAGGGCACTTTTATTGTTTCTATTAGCTACTTAGTATATAATATAACTTAGAGTTATATATGTAATATATATGAGGTGAAAGAAATGAAAGAGAAAAAAAGAATATTAACAGGGGATAGACCTACTGGAAAGCTACATATAGGACATTATTTTGGTTCATTACAAAATAGAGTGAAGTTGCAAGATGAATATGATACATATATTCTTGTTGCGGATGTTCAAGCTTTAACGGATAATTTTAATAACCCTGCAAAAGTAAGAGAAAATATATTAGAAACAACTATAGATAACTTATCTGCTGGATTAGATCCAAATAAAGTTACATTTGTAGTTCAATCAATGGTACCAGAAATAGCAGAACTTACTGTGTTCTACTCAAATCTAGTAACAGTATCTAGACTACAAAGAAATCCAACTATTAAAACTGAAATAGCTCAAAAGAAAGAAATATTTGGTAATAGTGGAGAATCTGTAACTTATGGATTCTTAGGATATCCGGTATCACAAGCAGCAGATATTACAGCATTTAATGCAGATGTAATACCTGTAGGTGATGACCAATTACCTTTAATTGAACAAACTAGAGAAATAGTTAGAAAGTTTAATTCGCTTTATGGTGAAGGAAAAGACATATTAACAGAACCAGAAGCAATACTTAGTAAGAACTCTAGAATTAAAGGACTAGATGGTGGAGTTAAAATGGGTAAGAGTTTAGGTAATGCTATATATCTTGCAGATGATGATGAAACAATAAAGAGCAAGGTTATGGGAGCCGTAACTGACCCTAATAAGATTAGAAAAGATGATCCTGCAAACCCAGACGTTTGTATGGTAGCATACTATCACAAATTATTTAGCGACGATTCATATGCTACAGTTTGTGATGAATGTAAAGCGGGAGCTAGAGGATGCGTTAATTGTAAACGTGAACTTATAGCTAACATCATTAAAAAGATGGAACCAATTCGTGAAAGAAGAAGATATTATGAAACTCATAAAGATGAAGTTAAAGATATCTTAGAAAAAGGAACTAAGAAAGCACGCGAAATTACTAAAGAAACTTTAAGACAAGTAAAGAGTGCTATGAAGATAGATTATTTTGAGTCGTAATATTAATTAACAAAGGAGGAGAAATATGGTTGCAGAATGTGCGCTTTTGGGTGCAGGTGCAGTTGTTGCATCTGACGCCATAAAAATAGAATATCTAAAAAGCAAACATCGTGAATTAACCGATGCAGAAAAACGAGAGCTTTTGGCAGATGATTCTAGGCGTTTTATTCACTTTACATCAGAAACAAGTGCGAAAAAAATAATGCAATCAGGTTTCTTAATTCCAACTAAAGGTGTTGTAAATAATCATTTTACTAGAAGTATGGATTCTAAGGGTATAACTCGTGAGTCAGAAATGGTATATATGTTTGATTCTGCAACTTTTAGTGTAGATGATTATATACGTAACCTGCCAATAAAACGTTCGCCGTTTAATGGATGTTATGAGTATTATGCAATAAGTACAAAACCAAACAAATATGATATACATGATTTTAGAAAAAGAGCGCAAGATGGTGCAATAACTTATGAAGGAAGACTAGATATTGATGGTACAGATACAAGACTTGTAAAATACGCATTAGCACTAGATGAACAAGGCGAATATACATTTATAGAAATGGCAATGGATGCAGAGTATACTCCAACACCAGAGTTGTTAGCAAAACTTGAAAGAGACAAAACAACTTCGATTGGGTATATAGCTAAAACATATATGTCTGAAGTTAGAAAATCTAAAGAATCTATGAGAAGATTTAGAGCTGAAAAAAATATATATAAAGAACAAATAAGAAAGAAAAAAGAGCTGGCTAAAGCAAACAGACAATTTACAGAAGAAGAAAAAGATAAATCATATATATACGAACAAGACGGTAGGACCATCGTTGTTAAAAATATAGAATATGAACAAGTTGGCGGAAAGAGACTTCAAAAAATAGCAATAATGGAAAGAGAAGATGGAACTAAGAAATCTAAACCAAGTATGACATTTTGCTATATGGATGAATTAGACGTATCTAAACTTGAACCTGAAGTTGCTAGTAAATATTTCTTTAGTAATCATGATGAAGCGAGAAATAGTAAAAGTAAAATGCCTAGATATATTGGTATGCCACTTCTAAATCTTGAAACTGGTGAAGTTGTAAACGAGTACGATACGACTTTTGATAAAGATTTTAGAGAACATATGGATAGAAAGTATAAAGTAAGCGCAGGCTTAGAAGAAAGATATGAAAGAGTTAAAAAGAGTAGAGGTATAGTTGCTAAGGTAAAATCAATGTTTGCACGAATATTCAAAAAAGAACAACCGTTAGCATTATCTGAAGCTGAAGTTGATAGACAGAGATTAGCAGACTTAGGCTATTCAAGTGTAGAAGCTATGAATAATGACGATAGAGATGCGAGAATGTTTAAACTTCTAGAAGATGGAACATATCCACCGGAAGAAGTTGCTACATATGATTTAACAAATGAAAGCCAAGAAACATTAACTATTAAGCCAAGAGAAGTAGAGGAGAAATAAATGTTTGTAGATTATACTAAAATAAAAGTAAAAGCTGGAGACGGTGGAAATGGAGCAATGACATTCCATAGAGAAAAATATGTAGATAGCGGCGGACCTGATGGTGGAGATGGCGGCCGTGGCGGCAGCATAATCTTTAGAGTACATCCTGGAATGAATACATTAATTAACTTCAGCTATAATAAAAAAATATTTGCTAAAAACGGTGAAAATGGTGCAAAGAAAAATTGTGCTGGTAAAAGTGCAGAAGATGTTTATGTAGATGTACCAAAAGGAACTGTTGTAAGAGATTTAGAAAATGGTAAGATAATAGCAGACTTAAATAAGGATGATTCAGAAGCTGTAATTGCTAAAGGTGGCCGTGGCGGTAAAGGTAACCAACACTTTGCAAACTCAGTAAGACAAGCTCCTAGATTTTCAGAACAAGGTGAACCTGGTGAAGAAAAAGAACTTGAACTAGAACTTAAACTAATTGCAGATGTAGGACTTGTAGGATTTCCTAACGTTGGTAAATCTACATTAATATCTATGGTATCTTCAGCAAAACCAAAAATTGCAAACTATCACTTTACTACACTTGAACCAAGTTTAGGTGTTGTAACTGCGAAGGATGGTTCTTCATTTGTAATGGCAGATATTCCTGGAATTATAGAGGGAGCTGCTGAGGGTGTTGGCCTTGGAATCAAGTTCTTAAGACACATTGAAAGAAACAAAATATTACTTCACGTAATAGATGTATCTGGAAGTGAAGATCGTGATCCGATAGATGATTATTACACAATAAATGTAGAGCTTAGAAAGTTTAGCGAAAAATTAGCAGAAAAGAAACAAATAATTGTTGCAAACAAAATTGATGTTTTAGATGATGAATCTAAACTAGAAGAATTAAAACAAGTAGCGGCTAAAGACGGTCGCGAAGTTGTAGCAATTTCTGCTGCAACAAATCTTAATGTAAAAGAATTAGTGGAAATAGTTTCTAAAGCATTAAAGGAACTTCCTAATGAAGAATTAGAAGATACAGATGAAGAAGTATTTACAATTTCATTAGATAAACGTAATAAAGATGAAGAAGACTTTAGAATAGAAATTATTGAATGCGAATATACAGTGTTAGGGCCTGCAATAGACAAGCTTATGAGAAGAGTTAATGTTGAAGACTTTGAATCTAGACAATATATGCAACGTTCATTAAAACTTATGGGCGTAATGGATGAATTAAGAAAAATGGGTATTGAAGCAGGGGATACTGTGGATATCAAAGGATTCAAATTTAACTGGGAAGAATAAAATGTACATAGAAGGAATAGATTGTACAAGGAGGAGTTAAGATGGAGATTTTAGGAGCAGTTGGTGGAGTAATAGCTTTAATAATAATAATAAGACTATTATTATGTCCTATAAAACTACTATTTAAATTATTAATAAACGCAGCTGTAGGACTAGTAATATTATTTGTATTTAATCATTTTGGTTTAATGTTAGTAGGATTTACAATTCCAATTAATTTTGTAACTGCAGCAATAGTTGGTATACTTGGAATACCAGGAATTTTAGGCTTAATTGCATACTTTATGTTTTTTTAATTAATTAAATAATTGAAATTTAATCCCGCTTATGGTAAAATTTTTACTATAAGCGGGATTAGTTTAGTGGTAGAATACAAGGCTTCCGATCTTTTGGCGTGGGTTCGATTCCCACATCTCGCTCCATCATTAATTAAGGAAAATAAAATTATAAAAATATAATCGTTAAAAATGTTAATAAAACAAAGCACCCGAAAGGGTGCTTTGTTATTTATCAATTATTTTGTTCATTAACATCATATTCGTCAAAAATGTTTCCTACAATTTCTTCTAGAATATCTTCTAAAGTAACTATACCAATATATTTGTTGTTTTCTCTAACTATAGCCATGTTTTCGTATGCGCCATTTAGTATAAGAAACGCATCATCTATTATAGTATCAGCATCTAATATTTTTACTTTGCGTAGATATCTATACAGACTAAATTCTTTATCCTTGCCAAGTATTAAATCTTTAATGTTAATAATACCTAGAATCTTTTCACCTTCCATAACAGGAAATCTTGTAAATTTAGATTCTCTAATTTTTGAGATTATAGTTTCATTACTAGCCGAAGTATCTATGTATACTACGTTCTCTTTTTTAGTCATGATATCTTTTATTGTTATATCATTAAATTCAAATACTCTTAGTAGAAGTTTCTTTTCTAATTCCTCGAGGTTTGAGTCTACAATAGTATCTTTTATCTCTTCTTCATCTTCATCCTTTGGAGGAGAGATTTTTAGCAATTTTTCAAAAGCGTTTGTAGATAACTTTAATACTAATATGAATGGTTTGAATATTAATATAACAAGGTTTATTATATTTACCATTTTATATGCTATCTTTTCAGGATTTGCAATACCTATCTTTTTAGGAAGTAGTTCGCCAAATACAAGAGTAAAGTATGAAAGTATTATTGTTATAAGAACTATTAAAATGTTTATTTGCATAGCTTCAGAAATATATGGAATATGGATATATTCTGCTATTTCACTTGCAAAGCTATCTGCTGCAAAAGCGCTTGCTAGAAAACCAGATAAAGTTATTGCAACTTGTATTGCAGATAAGAATGTACTGGAATCATTTAGTAAACTAACAATTCTTTTAGCTTTTTTATTTCCTTTTTTTACTTCTTTACTAAGTTTGTATTTATTTAAAGATAAGAATGCTATTTCGGTTGACGAAAATATACCGTTTATTATTATAAGAATAATTAGAATTAATATTTTAATTAACATGTTAATCCTCCGTTAATGTGTAGTATATCATTAAGTAAAAAAATATACTATATCTAAATAATAAAAAGTGTAAAAAATGTATAATTTGCAAAACTACCTGTATAGTGGTATAATATTAAAGCACGAAAAAATAAAGTCGAAATTTTTAATAAAATAAATTTAAGGAGATATATAATTATGTTTTTTAAGAAGAAACGGAAAGGAGATGAACCAAAGAAACTATTTGTAAAGGTAGATGACGTATATATTGCAACAAGCAATCTTAAAGCAAATTGCAATGACGGAAAAGGCTTTTACGAAAAAAAGGTAACACTATTTTACTTAGCATTTAAGGTATCTTACGGGTACAAAGAATTGTTTACCGGTAGAGACCTGTGCCTTGATGAAGATGAAGAGTTTTTAGATATTCCATTTATACAAAAAGTAGAACCTTTAAGGGATTACTTAGGCGATTATGAACAGGAAGAGATAAGCTATACAGCTCTTTTTGATATAATTGCAACGATAAATGCAATGGTAAAACTCGGTAGTTTAGAAAATACAAAGAAAGGTAGAAAGAGGGTATGAATGTTGGACGATTGGACATTATTATAGTAAAGAGAGAACTCGAAGAAAAACGTAAAGAGTTCGATAGAATTTCTGTTAATATGTCGCTTGAAGAGAAACTTGAATGGATTCGTAATTTTTTTAACGAATATGTTCCTGAACTAGAGAAAAGGTATATGACAGAAGAAGAACTTAAGGAATGGGTGTTTTTACCGGATGAGCTTAGAATTTGGTTTTATCATTACTTTCCTGAACATGGACTTAACATGGCAAAGTACACAGAACAGCTTATGTACGATTTTCATTGGGAAGGACATAAGAGATTCCAAACAGTGGATAGAAGATTTTTTAGCCATTATGATTAACAAGAAGAGCAACTTAAAAGTTGCTCTTTTTGTTATATAAAATTTCTGTAAAATTATGTGAAATTTTGCTTATTAGGTATACAAATTCTAACCTTTATGATATATTTTAACATAGAATTTTATAGGTTAAAAAGGAAGGAAAAAGATATGTTAAAGTTAAAGGGTATAACAAAAACATATGTTACTGCAAACGATAAAGTTGAGGCGCTAAAAGGTGTAGATATAGAATTTAGAAAATCAGAGTTCGTATCTATTCTAGGACAAAGCGGATGTGGTAAGACAACATTATTAAATATTATAGGTGGATTAGATAGATATACTAAGGGAGATTTAATAATCAATGGTAAATCTACTAAAGAGTTTAAGGATAGAGATTGGGATAGTTACAGAAACCATAGTGTTGGTTTTGTGTTCCAAAGTTATAATTTAATACCACACCAATCTGTACTTTCAAATGTAGAATTAGCTTTAACAATAGGCGGTATATCTAAAAAGGCAAGACGCGAAAGAGCAAAAGTGGCATTAGAATTAGTAGGCCTTGGTGATCAAATACATAAAAGACCTAACCAACTATCTGGTGGACAAATGCAAAGAGTTGCAATTGCAAGAGCACTTGTTAACAATCCAGAGATTATTCTAGCAGACGAACCTACTGGTGCATTAGATACTAAAACTAGCGTACAAATAATGGAAATACTAAAAGAGGTATCTAAAGATAGACTTGTAATAATGGTTACACACAACCCTGAACTTGCTGAAACATATTCTACAAGAATAGTAAAAATACGTGATGGTGAACTTTTAGATGACTCTAAACCATTTGATTCAAGTGTGGAAAAAGAGGAAAAACAACAAGCAAAAGCAAACAAAAAGCTTTCAATGTCAATATTTACAGCACTTTCTTTAAGTTTAAACAATTTGCTTACTAAGAAGGGACGTACAATACTTACATCATTTGCAGGCTCAATAGGTATAATAGGTATCGCAATGATACTTTCACTATCTACTGGTTTCCAAAATTATATAGATAAGATACAAGAAGATACATTAACTTCTTATCCATTTCAAATAACATCTGAAACAGCAGATGGAGCATCAATGCTTCTATCTATGACAGGAGCAACTGCAGATAATGATGCTACTGGAGAAAATGTAAAAGAGGTTCAAAATATCCGTGAGATGTTTACTAAGATTGGAACAAATGATTTAAAATCTTTCAAATACTATTTAGAAAAGAATAAATCTGAAGTAGACAAAATGGTATCGTTTACAAGATATACATACGGAATAACACCAATTATATACACTAAAGATGTTACTGGTAAAATAGCAAAGTTGAATCCAAGTAATTTAATGAATAGTATTAGTGGTAATTCTTCAGCAGGAACAATAATGTCATCTGCAGGTATAACAGTATTTAGTGAACTTGTAGACAACCAAGAGATGATAGAAGACCAATATGAATTATTAAAAGGAGATTGGCCAAAAGAATATAATGAAGTAATAATAATACTTCCTAAACCAAATCAAATATCAGATATGTTACTTTATGGATTAGGCTTAAGAGAGCTAGATGAACTTGAGGATATGATAGCAGATATCATTCAGCAAAAAGAAATAGTAAATGATTCTAAACCTCTAGAGTATACATATGATGATCTTATG